>JAFOZC010000007.1 GCA_017391305.1 Oscillospiraceae bacterium
ACCCTTGCCACCTACGCAGGAGCTTCTCTCTTATTGACATCGGAAACCACCTTGCGTATTTTCTTCACCGTAGACAGCAGTATTGCAGACCAATTTACCGTCAGCTACAAGGGCGAAGCTCTTCCCTTAGGCATTCGTTCCGGCAAATACTATGCCGACATCCCCGACATCGGAGCTAAGGACTTAGACGAATACTTCACCCTTACTATCTTCGACGGCACAGAAACCGCAGAAGTCAGCTATGCTCCCTTATCCTACTGCGCCTCCATCATCGAAAATGCCAAGGGCATCCACGACAGAGAGCTACAGAATGTAGCCGCCGCTATGTATCTGTACAATGAAGCCGCAAACGCATATTTCCCCCAATAGCTGTCAAAGGCTCTACGGTAATTTCCATAAATCCTTCCTTCGTCTTTCGTCAAAGATTTTGGCTTCTGTTAATTCCAATCAGACCTATAGAAAGGATGTTTTTTGTGAAACAGAAACGCATATGGACAATTCTTCTCTTCATAGCCTTCTTCATTGGGACTCTGTCTCCCCTCTGCTCTGCACTTATGGACAGCAGGGCAGGTCATGACGATCTGCGTGCCCTGCCCTCTGCCTCCCACAGCATTGCTTCTCAAAAAACTTATTCCGTTCTCAGCGGAATGAAAGAGACTACGATGCTGCTGAAAAATGGATCCGGGGAGAGTATAGATGCTCACATGATGGAGATCGCTCCCGGCGCTGCGGTTACCGCAAAGGTTTCCTATCCCGGCTATTATAAGGCAGGAAGCACTCCTGCAAGTCGTGCCTCCTTCGCTGAGAATCCCCTGTGGAGCAAAAAGACCACCACCGGACAGGCGGCGGATTTTACATTGGCCACGGGACAACCCGTACTGTTTGCCATCAATACCGACAATTTTATCACTGAGGCTACGGAAACGGACGAGCTTGCCATTGGTCGGTGCTGCGGTCATTTGATTATGGAGGGGAATATTTGCCAAACTACCGAGATCCGTTCCAGACCCTTCTTTGCGGTGCTGGAGGATGGCAGCTTTGCCATACGGGATGCCAACGCAGATCTATCTGATGTTGTAGAAGCTACCTCCGGGCGAATCTATATTGTCAAAGACGGAAAAAATGTGCTTGATCCGGCTCATTCACAGGAATTAGGTCTCCAGCCTTTTAACAGCATTGGCTTGAAAAAAGACGGTACTGTTGTTGTTTTCCAGGTAGACGGCAGACGCTCTGACTCCATTGGCTTTACCGAAATGGAAATGGCAGAGTATCTTCTGGCGCAAGGTGTTTACACGGCGCTGATTCTGGATGGAGGCGGCTCGGCTACTTTTGCCTCCCGCCGAGAGGGGGAGAGCAAGCTAACTGTAAGGAATAAGCCCTCCGACGGGACAGAACGTGCTTTGGGCTCAACCTTGCTGTTCATGTCTAATCAGCAATCCCTTTTCTTTGATTATACGGGTGATGCTTCTGCGAAAGAGCGATATAAGAGTTTTACCTATAACGGAAACAGCTTTGACACTGCATCTTCCTGGAAACCTACTGCGGGAACTGCCGATTCCGTTTCTGTGGACACCGCTACGGGAACTCTGACTGTCAACAAATCCGCCTCAAACTCTTTGGGCTACTGCTATGTGTTGACACAAGGTACATCGGGCAAAGCTCTCCGTTTCCGACCGGACTATGCAGAATATCTGCAGATCCGCATGAAGCTGAAAGGATTTTCACCGGCGGCATCTAACACCTGTTTCAGTCTCCATTATTTCGCAGACGGATCTGCAACCCAGACCACCAATGCGGTTAGGCACTTCTTTGGTACAGGCTACAATTTTGACGATAGCTCAATCCTTCTGACCCTTCCCATGGCAGAAAAATTTCGGAATGCAGAATTTGTTGACAGTATAAAGATCAATTTCGCCAATCTGTCCGGTGAGGGAACCATCGACATTGACTATTTGTACATTGGTCCAAAGGCCTCTTTGCCACAACAGGATTTCCTGTTTTTTGACTTCCGTGGAACTCCTTTCGATGCCCACCGATACAATTCCAAAACTTATGGCTTCCAAAATTTCGATTCCCAAGGCTGGGGTTATAATGGGAAAAAGAGCTCTGCTCCAAGGATCAGTGCCGATGAACTGAGTTTCCAAGTCATGGCGACTACGGATAATTTTGTAAATACAGGACATTCCCCCTATCTGCACACCATAGACCCCGAGGGAAGCATGACGGCTCCGGCTCTATGCTACAGGAGGGGAGAAAAAGACTATTTACAGATTCGTTTTCGTATGAAGGATTGTGCCGCTGTTCCCGGCCTGAATCCCGTAGTGCGTTTTTACTTTTCCGCAGACGGCAGTGGTTCCTTCACAGGAAATGTCAAAAGGGATTTGACCGCCGGGGAAATGACCTCCGATAAGTACTATGTGGCGACTCTTCCCTTATACAGCAATAGCGCCTATCAAAAAGCGGAAATCATAGATTACTTCCGTTTAAATTTCCAGAATGTCTGTACAGCAGAAGGAAAAACAGGGGTGATCACCCTTGACTACATCTATGTAGGGCCTCAGGAATCTCTGCCCCAACAGGATCACTTCCAAATAGATTTTACAAATGATGAGGCTGCCGCCCTTCGCTACCGTTCCAAGACCTATGGCTTCCAGAATTACGATATAGGTTCCTGGGCATATAACCCCAAAAAATGTAATAAGCCAAGCTTCTCCGGGGGAACAATGGTTCTTACCGTAGCGCCTACAACAGACAACTATAATAACACAGGCCATTCCCCCTATATCCAAACCTCAGATATCAATGCCGCCCTTTCTCGGAATGTTCTGCGATACAAACCCGGTGCAGAGGATATTGTGCAAATTCGTCTGAAATTCGAGGATTGTGTGGCACTATCCGGAAAAACAGCAATGCTCCGCTTTTTCTATACCAACAATGACAGTAGCTCCACAGCAGGCTACGTAAACCAAAATCTAACATCTGAGGATCTGGGTAGTGGCAAATACCTGACTTTCTCCCTTCCCCTCCATAGCTCGCAGGCCTATCAGGATTCCGAATATATCCGAAGGATGCAGATCACCTTCCAAAACCTCCGTTCCGAAGAGGGGAAGACCGGGAGGATCGCAATAGACTACATTTACGTAGGATCGGAATCCACACTCCCTACCCCTCGATATACTGTGACCTTTGTGGGTGCTGACGGTAAGATACTATCAAGTCAGACCGTTCACAGAGGAGAGTCTGTTGCCTATAAGGGTGTTACACCTACGAAGACAGCTGATGCAAATTATCACTACAGCTTCAAGGGATGGGACAAAGCTCTGAGTAATATTACTGCAAACACGACTGTTACCGCCCAATTTACCGCAACTTCACATAGCTTTACTTATGCTTCGCAAGATGCGTCAAAGCATAAGCTTAGCTGTTCCTGCGGTTATCACAAAACAGAGTCTCACAGCTATACCTACACTGCCACAAAGAAGCCTACCGCAAGCGCTACAGGTGTTCTCACAGGTACTTGCTCCCGGTGCTCCGGCACGAATAGCGTTACTCTCCCTAAGCTGACTACCACAGACTACACCAAGACCACCATAACCGAGGCCACCTGCACCACGGTTGGAACGGATAAGTATACTTGGAAGACCACTACCTATGGTAGCTTCACTTTCACAGTAAGCGTTACAGCTCTTGGTCACAGCTACACCGAAAAGGTCACCGCCTCCACCTGTACCGCACAGGGCTACACCACCTACACCTGCTCCCGCTGCTCCTATACTTACAAGGACAACTACGTAAACGCCAAGGGACACACCGAGGTCATCGACAAAGCAGTAGCCGCCACCTGCACCACCTCCGGTAAAACCGAGGGCAAACATTGCTCCGTCTGTAACACCGTTCTCGTCAAGCAGGAAACCGTAGCAGCTCTTGGTCACAGCTACACCACCAAGGTCACCGCCGCCACCTGCACCGCACAGGGCTACACCACCTACACCTGCTCCCGTTGTTCCCACAGCTACAAGGATAACTACGTAAATGCAAAGGGTCACACCGAGGTCATCGACAAAGCAATAGCCGCAACCTGCACCGCCTCGGGCAAAACCGAAGGCAAGCACTGCTCCGTCTGTAATGTAGTTCTCGTTGCACAGCAGACCATCCCTGCGACAGGTCACACCGAGGTCATCGACAAAGCAGTAGCCCCCACCTGCACTACCTCCGGCAAAACCGAGGGCAAGCATTGCTCCATCTGTAACACCGTCCTCGTTAAGCAGGAAATCGTAGCAGCTCTTGGTCACAG
>JAFOZC010000056.1 GCA_017391305.1 Oscillospiraceae bacterium
GGATCGGTGCGGTGGGGGTGGCGGTGGGAAATGTTGCTTCTTGCTGTGTTTTTTATAAGAAAATCGGGATCAATGGAGAGACAGCATGGGCTCCGGAATGGGGTAGGGGAGCTTGGCTTGGGGGAGGCGGTGGTAAATGTTGCTTCTTGCTGTGTTTTTTACAAGAAAATCGGGATCAATGGTGGGACAGCATGGGCTCAAGAATGGGGTAGGGGTCGGGGAGTTTGGCTTGGGGGAGGTGGGGGATCAGGGGAAGGAGGTGGGGGCGAAGCTGTTCCATATCTATGGGGGTGGCGGTTTTCAGGTAGGCTGTGTGGAGGAGCTTATGGAGGAGCTTTCCCTCCTTGGCGATGGGGGGCAGGTGGTTCAGGGCTGACAGACTGCGGAGCAGATCTGTGAGGGCGGATCGGAGCTGTCCCTTTTGCTTCCCTGTATAATAGGATAGCTGATAGCCGCACAGCAGGAGATCCAAGGTCACAGTAACGAGATCCATGCAACCTTCCGGGATCAGGGGGGACAGCTCCTGCTGAATTTGGGACAGCTCCTCCGGGCTTAGGCTGTGATATCGGCTTGGGTCGGAGTACAGCTCCACGGCCTTTAAATGCCCACGGACGGAGAAGCGACTTCTGTCCAGTGCCTGTATGATGGCGGCGGCTCTTTGGTTCAGTGCCTGTGCAAGGGCGCAATATTGGGGGCTTTGGTCTGCCGAGGTATGGAGCTTTGCCATCAGCTCTGTGAGCAAGGCATAGAGCAGAGCTTCACGGGAAAGTCTGCCCCAATGGGAGCTGCTGTCATGGAAGCGGAAGAAGGAGAAATTGCCACAGAAGTCAAACACATAGAATTGATCCTTGGTTTCTCCTTCCTCGGAGCCCGGGTAGGGTCGGGAGCCTCTGCCGATCATCTGGCGGAATTTGGTCTTGCTGACCACACGCTTGAAGAAGACCAGATTCATACAGGCAGGGATGTCCACGCCGCTATCCAGACAATCCGGGGATATGGCGATATGGGGTAGGCTCTCGGGATCGGAGAAGGCATCCAAAAGTGCCTGTGCCTCTTGGCTCTGGCCGTGGATCACTTGGGCAAAGCCCGGAAGCTGGGGATATTCCTGACAGAAAATATCACAGATCTTCCTTGCATGGTCGAGGTTTTTGGCAAAAAGAATGGTTTTGCCCAAACGCTTGCCCTGCTGTACCCGTTTGCCCTCCTTCATAAGGATGGAAAGTCCTTGACGGATGATATCGTCACGGAAGATCCAACGGTTCATTGAGGAGCTAAGGATCTTCTCCGGCAGATTGCGGGAATCCTCCGACAGGGCTTTGTCGCATTTTGCCCGATCCCCTGTGGAAAGGCTGTCATAGCTGGGGACAGCCTCCGGGAATTGCAGATCCGTTTTCACGGAAAGAAAATCAATGAGGTAGCCGTCCTGTACGGCTTGGGTAGGCTCGTAGCTGTAGGTGGGATCTCCTGTTTTTCGCTCAAAAAAAGCGAAGCTACTGTGGGGAATTTCACTTACGGGAGTAGAGGTCAGGCCGATCAGGGGGGCATCGAAATAGGTGAAGAGATCCTCATAATTTTCGTAAACGGAGCTGTGTGCCTCGTCACAGATGATGAGGTCGAAATAGCCGCAGGTCAGGAGCTTGCCTTCCCCTTTTTTCCATGTGTCGATGGCATGGGACAGCTCGTCATAGGTGGCGAAGATACAGGCGCTGTGGGGACTTTCCTCCGATAGTAGGGAGCTGTCAAGCTCCGGCAAATATCGCTCAAAGCTCCGTTTGGCTTGGGTCAGAAGGGAGTGGCGGTCGGCAAGGTAGGCGATCCGTTCCCCTCTGCCGTGGCGAAGCAGTACATCACATAGGGCGATAACGGTTCGGGTCTTGCCGGAGCCGGGGGCCATGACCAGGAGGGCTTTCCGCCTGTCGTTTTGCTCCAAATCCTCGCAGACGGCCTGTACGGCCTCCTGCTGGTAGTAGCGGTCTGCTATGGACTCCTTCACGGTGATATCGGTAAGGGCTTTGCGGAAACTTTGGAGGCGGAAGAGCTTTTCCAGATCCTCCTTGGAATAGATGCCGGCGCAGGAGCGCTCCGGGCTAAGGCCGTCCAAAATATGGGTCTCAAAACCGTTGGTCAGGAAGAGAACCGGACGGCGGTGATAGCGAGCCTCCAGAAGCTCCGCAACCCTCTGCCCACGGGGACGGATGGCAGACAGGTCTGCGCCGGATTTCCCTGCTTCGACGAGAGCCAAGGGAGCGCCCTTGCTGTCACAGAGGAGATAGTCTGCGGTGAGGAGCTGATCCTGATGCCGAGGGTCGGGGAATTCGGCTTCGTTGATCCAATCGACGCCCTCGATCCAACCGGCATCTTCTAACATGGCATCTATATAGAATTTTCTGGTTTCGTATTCCGAAAGCTTCAGAGGCTTGGGGACATAGGTCTGCTTATGGGCCTGACGTCGGGCGGTAAGCTCCTTCCGCAGCTGTTTGTTCTCCTCCATGAGCCTTGCCAGATCCCGAGCAAAGTCTGCTTGCTGTGGGAGGCTGTGGGGAAGGCTGTCCGTGGGGACAAGATTGGGATCAAAGACCCCGGGCTCATGGGACTCCGTGTAGCAGTATGCCACGAAATCCAGAAAAGCGTGAAGGTTCTCCAGACACAGCATGGCAACGGAACGGGAGATCTTGCCTGCGTTGTGGGCGGCGGTATTGCCCTTTTTGCGGATCAGATCCATTCTCTGCCATAGCTGAGGGCCTACGATCTCCTTGAATTCCTTGGGGGCCATGAGCCTCTGGAGATTGTCCTGCTCCGGCATATCTAAGTCTCCGTCAACGGAGTACATCCACTGAATGGCAAACTCCATGGCTCTGCGGCAGTTCAGAATACAGGCCGCAGGATCAATGGGCAGGATCTTTTCCGCCGCAACCGCAACCTCCCCAAAGCTCACAAAGCCCGGATCGGAGAGAAGAAATTGAAAATTAGACACAGTGCCACCTCCTTGTCAGGATACTTGTATTATATCCCCCTCGGGGGCTTCTGTCAATTCCGATTTCGGAATCCGCTTCTTGTGTTAGGGCGAAACAGGCGCATAAGCCTCACAGCAACCAGCATAGCCGGTTGCTACGGGGGGATTCCTATAGTCAGACCGATTCGATAAACTGCTTGAGAAATTTCGATTTATCGGACTGTTTATCGTATAACACCGTAGGGGCGACCTGTGGTCGCCCGGTCATTGTCGTTAAACGACAATGAC
>JAFOZC010000057.1 GCA_017391305.1 Oscillospiraceae bacterium
CCCTGTGTATCTGTATAGGAGATCCGCAGGGTCAGTGCGGTGGGATCGCCCTCATAGGCTGTGGGATCAAAGACGAAGCGTAACGCAACCTTGGATTCTAAGCTCAGGGCCTTGCCCACCCAGGTAAGGGGAGCATTCTCCAAGTCGTTCAGAACCGTGTTGGTATTGCCGAAGGTCACAGCCTCCGTATCGGACAGATAGGCCCTGTGGGTCTGTGTCATAGCGGCATCTGCCAAGCTGTCTGTGCGGTAGGACTTATAGCTCTGCGCCAAGCTTCCGTATCTCAGCAGGTCTGCACACAGGGTTTTCAGGGTCTCGGCACGATTCGGGTGATCCAGTTGAGAATAGGCATAGCTTGCAACACTGTAGATGTCTACATCGGACCGATAGATCTGTCCGTCCTTCGTGCCGTAGAGGGTCGTTGCAATGGTGTCGTTCATTTGGATCGCTGTTAAGCCCGTAAGGGTAAAGTAGTAATAAAGTCCCCTGTCCACAGGCTCTAATCTCACAGTCTGCGTACCCGTTTTCTCCTTACCCTCATAGGTGTCTATACTGCACTCTGCATAGACAGAGCCGGGATCAAAGGCCGCTACCGTTTCCTTAAGGATCACAAAGTTCACGGAAATATCGCTTGCTAAATTCAGGGTATGCCCAAGCTTTAATGCAGGATCTACCACAGGCTCCTTCGGTTCTCTGTGACCGCAGATGCAGAGCCCCTCCGTATAGCTGTGGGATAGGGTCTCGGAGACTCCGCAATTCTCGCATCTTACCTCGTGACAAGCTTCGTCTAAGGGGAGATAGACATAGCTGTGTCCCGTGGGCTCAATGGCTTCTGTCTTGGTAGCTGTACATTTGGTACAGGTATAGGTTCTCACGCCTGCCTCTGTACAGGCAGGTGGGGAGGTCACAGCGCCTCCGTCCCATGTGTGAAGGGCTTCGGGGGCGGTACAGCAGGGGCCTACATAAATATAGTCGATCCCGATGTCCCCGACTCCCTCTGCCATAATATTCTGGAATCGGAGTCCGAAGCACTTGACCACGTCCGCCTCTCGGAAGGCGGCGGAGGTCGGCACCGTCAAGGTCAGGAAAGAACCGTTGCTCAAGTCATACTCTGCGCGAATGTCATTCTTATAGGCATGGGCATCCTCTTGGGTATAGTAATATTCCAGAACCAATCTGGGATGTTTCCCCTGAGGCACAACACAGTTTTTCGTCATGAAGCGGATCTGCAGGATCTCGGCGTGCTTCGGGATAAAGCTCAGGGGATAATAGGCATAGGTGGTTCTGCCTGTTAAATTGCCTGAGGAATTGGTGGTTTTGATCCAGGGACCGTAGGTCAGATTCCCTGCTTCTACAGAGCCGCTTGCACCGTCCGTTACCTCCACATGGAGCAGTCCCGCTGTGTTGTCAATGGAGAAAGCACTGCCGGAGCTGTTATACGCTGTTGCCCAGAAGCCCTGTGTACTGCGGTCAAAGTCCATGAAGCCATAGGGGATCGTCCCATATCGCTCCCGTGCCTCTCGGCTGTTGGTAAAGTCGAAGAGCAGACAGCCCTCGGTTGCCGCGCCGCTCTCAGGGCCGATATAGATATAATCATAGGTGAATTTTACGGTATTCTTCCCGGGATTTTCCACTGTGAGGTTGAAGACCTCGGGACGGATCGCCGTCACCGCATCCACCTGTCTGAAATTCAACTTGCCCTCAAGTGTGAAATACTCTCCCTTGGTATATTCCGTCGGAAGGGTAACGGAAGCACCGATATAGCTACTCTGATTCCCATCGTCATCTGCATACATCAAGCGGAAGCCTGCATTGGGATCGTTAGAGCCCTCGATCTTCATCCTGACCTTAAAATAATCCGCCCCTGTGGGAATATAGACAAGAGGATGTCCCCCGGTATAGCTGGTATTGGAGGAGGTGATCACGGGATGGATATGTCGGTCAGTGGGGCAGGCAGAGGTCGTGGAGAAGGACATTGTCCCTGCGGTATTGTCAAAGGCAGGCGGTGTGCAATAGCTGTGATGGTAATGCCAACTCCCGATATCATAGTTCAGATCCCCGTATACATCTGCCTTGTATCTATCCTTGGCGGCTACATCATTGGTGAAGTCGAAATACAGCCGTTCTGTCTGGGGATCTGTAACAAGGAACAGTGTAGAGGAGACCTTGCGTTCCCCGTCTGCATCCGACGGAGAATTGCGGATCACCAAATCGGAGCTGCCTGCTCGCTGTGTGGCAAAGAGAGAGGAACCGCCACCGTCCAGATTGATGGCATTCACACAGCCCAGGGAGAACATCAGCTCCGACATATCATTGATGGTAACACCGTAGGAATTGGTCTTTCCGTTGACCACAAAGGCAACCAGCGTGCCGTCTGCCTTCAGTCCGATGGCGGTTCGGGCAGAGAGCTGCTCCGTATTCTGCTTGACCTGCTTGCCGTCCCGAACCAGCCACTGTCTGCCTGCCACCGCCTCCACCACGTCGCTGTGATCATCGGTATAGCTGCGGAAGGCATAACTGCCGTCCTTCAAAATGGCAAAATAGATCTTCGCATTGGTTTCGGAAGGGTGGATCACATTCCCCTCTACCTTAATGAGTCCCATGGGCTCACCGCTGTCGAAGGCAAAGTTGCCGTTCATGGCAAAGATCACATTACGGGAGGTTGCCTTTTCATAAGCGGCGGCCTGATCCGTAGGTCTGGTGAAGCTGTAGCTCATGCCACTTACTGCCGCAGTACGGGTGGCTTTGGAGCTTCCTTCCGTAAAGTACTTGCTGTAGGATACCTTCAGCCTTGCCTTAGCCGTTGGTGCTACCTGGAGCATGAAGCCCTTGTCTCCTCCACTCAATGCCACGGTAGATTCCGTAACACCGGACATGAGGGTATAGTTACTCTTGGAAGAAACGGTACTGCGAGTCACCGCCCCGTATGCGCTGACCAAGGGCAGGCACACAGAGATCCAGAACAGCACCGCAACCAGTGCCACTCTTATCCGTATCATAGCTTGTTTCATGGGAACCTCCTAAATCCGTCCCGTCAATGGGATATTGCACCCCCTTGCAGTGGTGCTGATTTGATTGTACCAAGAAAGGAATATAATGTCAATTCCTTGCAGAAAAAAAACGAGCGTTGCCCCTTGCAAGGAGCATGCTTCTCTAAAAACAGAGAACGCAAGGAAGGATGTGCGGCAAAGTATATAATTTTTGGATATACAGCCCCTTGATTCCGGGAAAACTCTTGACTAAGAAAGGGGGATACGATATAATAAATTCAAACAACATCACGAAACGGAACCAGCTGACTGCAGAGGCCCGCCGGTTCCTTTGTGCTTTTTTGGGGCAAAATGAATGGTATAGACCGAGATCCTATCTTTAACGGTAAAGGTGTTGCTTATGATGAAAAAGAAATTTTCTCTATCCACAACACAGATCATTATGCTGAGCTTCCTGATGGTAATTCTTCTGGGGAGTCTGCTGTTGTCCTTGCCGATCAGTGCGGCGGACAGAGAGGCGGTGTCTTATTTGGATGCCCTGTTTACAGCCACAACAGCGACCTGTGTAACCGGTCTGGTGACACTGCCTACGGCTACGGCCTGGAGCACCTTTGGACAAGCTGTGATTCTTGTCCTGATTCAGGTTGGGGGACTCGGTGTGGTTACCATTATGTCCGCACTGATGATCCTGCTCCACAAGCGGATGAGCATTGGGGAGAGGCTTCTGCTCCAGGATGCCTTTAATCTGAACAGCCTCTCGGGCATCGTCCGCTTTGTGAAGCGGGTGCTTCTGGGTACTTTTCTGGTGGAGGGCATTGGGGCGCTGCTGTATATGACCGTGTTCGTCCCGGAGTTTGGTCTGAGGGGTATTTGGATATCCGTGTTCACTGCCATCTCCGCCTTCTGCAATGCAGGCATTGATATCATTGCAGATAACAGTCTGTGCAATTATGCCACAGACCCCATCGTCAATACCGTTACCTGCTTGCTGATCATTCTCAGCGGTATCGGTTACATTGTCTGGTGGGATGTGATGGGCCTTGAGGCCAAAAGACGTAAGAGCTTCCGCAATCTGTCCCTCCACAGCAAGATCGCCATTACCACGACGCTGTTTCTGATCCTGTGGGGCGGTGTGCTGATCTTCCTCTTTGAGTATCACAATCCGCTGACCATTGGGGAGTTGTCTCTGTTTGACAAGCTTCAGGTCTCTTTCTTCCAATCCGTTACCACAAGAACAGCGGGCTTTGCAACAGTACCCCAGCAGGATCTGACCAATGCTTCTTCGGTTGTCTGTTTACTGCTGATGTTTATCGGCGGCTCTCCGGTGGGTACTGCAGGCGGCATCAAAACAGTAACCGTTACGGTTCTGGCGGCTTCTGCCTTGGCAACCATCCGAGGCAAGGAGGAGGTGTCTCTCTTCCACAGAACGATCTCTAAGCAGACGATCAACAAGGCGGTGGCGGTCACGATGATGTCCTTTGCCATTGTGTTTCTGTCTACGGTCCTGCTTTCCGCTGTCAGCGGAGCCGATGCCTTGGATGTTTTGTATGAAACCGTCAGTGCCACGGCAACGGTAGGTCTGACCCGAGACCTGACGCCTTACCTGAATCCGGCAGGAAAAGGGATCATCATTGCCACCATGTATCTGGGCAGAGTCGGCCCGATTTCTCTGGCTTTGGCACTGAATACCAATAAGAAGCGCCAAAATATTATCAGAAATCCAATAGAAGACATTAGTGTAGGATAAAGGAGTATGGATATGAGCACGAAGAAAATGTATGCCGTTTTTGGCTTGGGTCGATACGGGATCGCCGTTGCACGGGAGCTGGTCAACAACGGTATGGAGGTCATCGCCGTAGATACCGACGAAAGGATCGTGAACGCCGCGGCCGATGAGCTGCCGATCTGCAAATGTGCCGATGTTACCGATCCGGATGTGATCCGTCAGTTGGGGATCTCCAATGTGGATGTGGTGATCATAGCCATGGCGAACAATCTGGAAGCCAGTGTCATGGCAGTCACCCTTTGCAAGGAGATCGGAGTAAAAACCGTCATTGCGAAAAGTGCCAACGAAATGCATCAAAAGATCCTCACACGGGTGGGGGCTGACAAGGTGCTCTTTCCGGAAAATGAATCCGGCATCCGATTGGCAAAGAATCTCCTCAGCTCCGGTTTTGTGGATATGGTTTCCCTGGCAAAGGATGTATCTATGATCGAACTGGATATCAAACCGGAATGGATGGGGAAGAATCTGGTCGAACTAAATTTGCGGAAGAGGTATTCCGTCAATGTTGTCGCAGTACGCAGGGGTGAGGCTGTCAGCGTAGATATCGATCCCCACGCTCCCTTGCAAGGAGAGGATAAACTCATTGTGATCGCGAATACAGATAAGCTTTTTAAGCTAAAATAATCTCAACAGATCCGGTGCGCTTTATTGAGAAAATATAGTAATCACAGCTCCGTGTGCATCAAGCAGACGGAGCTGTGCTGATGATTACATGTCGAAGCGGTAGACATTCACAGTCCTTTTCCCTTCGGCATACATCTCGTTATCTTCGGGAATGTCAGCGACTTCGAGGAAGACGCCTCCTGCCAGCTTACAGGTTCCCACAGATGGGAGATTGTCGGGATCGCAGGTGATGATCAGATATTCCATTCTATGCTTTTTGGCAAGCTTAAAAAGCAGCCGACAGGCCTTGGCCGCATAGTGGTTGCCACGGTAGGCTTCATCAATGCCGTAGCCGATATTGCCCCCGATGTATGTCTTTTCGTTGTGACCGATTCGCAAGTCACAGTAGCCGATTTTTTCTCCCCCTAACAGACAGATGTCAAAATAATATGCCGGCAACCATTTTCTCCGGGGATCTGCCTGACAGGTGCGGTTCAAGCGGAGATAGATTTCCTGATCTCTCAAATCGTCTGTGTCATAGAAAAGGATGGGGACAGAACTGCTGTGGTCTAATTGGGCCCGAAGCCTTTCGTAGTAGTCAATGTAGTAATCCAACCGTTGTTGCCATAGATTTTTGGCAGCTTGTGTTCCCAATTCCATATCTCTGAAACGGGTCAGCTTTTCTATGGTGGAGGCTACCGTTTCTTTTTTGTTCTCCAAGCTCATTTCGCTGAACTTGTTGTATTCCAGTGTTTCATAAATGCGGTAAACGTCAAAACGGTCAATGTTATCCGCATCGCCTACGGTCTCGGCAAAGGGGGTTCTTTCCCATTCAAAATCCGCCTCATCATCTACATGGATGGCGATGCCGTAGCAGATCTCGTTTACGGCCTGCGAGGGGATGCCAAGCTCCTCTAAGAACGGCCTTGCAATGGCTGCGCTCCGACGTCCGTGATTTTTCCAATCCTCACGGGTAGCCATTTCCTCGCAGTAGGCAATGTCGTGAAGCAGACCGGCAATTACAGCATAGCTTACATCAAAGCCCTCTGCCTCTGCAATCGTCTTTGCAATATTTGCCACACGGTAGGAATGCTCTAAACGGTAATCCCGCTGCGCAGAATTGGCCTCTAAATATGTGCTTGCGGCGAAGGTTTCCTTCAAAAAGACTTCTGTTTTTGCAATCAGTTCTGTGTTCATACTATTTTGCTCCTCTATCTGAATTTTTCCAAGCGAAATAGTTGTTCTTCATCCACAACATCAATGCCATTCTTATATGTATATCCCATTTTCTGATAAAATCCACAAGCCGTAATAGAAGCAGGAATTTCTACACGCTTTGCTCTTAAAAAGTATTCATCTTTCTCTAATGTTTCAATTATCTTTCTTCCAACACCCTTACCCTGATATTCGGGCAAAACGAAGATCGTAAAGAAGCTGCTTTCATCCTCTTTGTCCCAATAAGGGCCGATTGCGCCGCAGCCTACAATCAAGTTTTTATCACAAATTACATAAAAATGTGTCCAACCGGCTCTTTCGATCACACTCTCGGGAGTGAACCTTTTTACACCATTTTCAATGAACTCCGGTGAATAATCCTTGCTGTTTGTGATTCTCAGAGTTTTAATAATCAATGCAGATACCTCATTGGCATCGCTATTTTGAAATCTTCGTACAGTATAACTTCTACTCATATCATTACCTCCTTTATACTATTTTCAAATAGCACTTTTGCTATGGTTTGTATTTGATCGATCGATACCATTTCCGGTTGGATTTCCTCTACTCCAAGGGCATCTGTGATATATATCTTCATTGAAGTACATCTGATATCCTCCCGGATCATTTTCCTGTTGCCTGTGCAATTTCTGCCTCTGTTTCGGGTGTTGTCCACTTTCCAAACACTTGGGATTCCATTCAAGGCAGATAGCCCAAATTTCTCTCCATCACAAATACAGAAGAAACCTCATTGAGAACTTCTTCTCCGGTAAAAGCAAAGCCATTCTTTGTCCAGAAGGCTTTACTTTGGGGATTGCCCTTATCAATGCCAAGACGGATTTTTTCATAGCCTATCTGTGCCAAATAAGCAATGCTGTCAGTAATAATTGCTGATCCAATGCCCTTGCCCTGAACATTAGAATGCATCGCAAAGAATCCAATCAGCGCAGTTCCGTATTGAGGATAATGCTCGATAAGATCCATAACAGCAAATAAGGTATCCCTACTAAAAAATCCAATGTAATGCTTGTCCTCATAACCCTTATTGGGAGGAAGTGCCGCCATATCTTCGAGAATACTTTTCATCGTTACCATGGGCGGATGGTATTTATAAAATATGGTATGATTCTTTAGTGCCTCATAAATCTTTTCTGCATCTGCCGGAATCAAAGCTCGGACAGCATATCGACTTGAAAGCTGTTGTATTTCCATATGACTTCCTTATATTAATGTCTGCTGAATAAGTCGCCCTTGCGACTTATTCCCCACAGCCATGCTGTGGGGACCTATAAAAACGGCTTTATCAGCCGTTTTTATAGGTTTGCAGACTTTATACACTGTGTTTTTTCCACCGAGTATAAAGATACTCGGTGGAAAGGTGCAAGGATTTTTGCGGCAAAACCGCAAAAATCCTTGCACTTGAACAACGCATAACAGTCCTGAAAGCCTTGGCTTTCAAGGACATTTGCGTTGTTCAGTACACATTATATTACTTTATCATGTATTTCCAACTGATCTCGGACATTTCACGGAAGCCCATGGATTTGTCAAAAGCAATGGTTTTCGGGGTATTGTCCGTTCTCACTCCTAAGATAGTCTGTAATATCCTTCACTGCCTTTGCAGGCTTGTCGCTCAGGATCTCCCAAACCGGATTTTCTGTTTTCTCACCGGAAAAGTATCTTCGGGCACAGGCAAGCACGAGGGAAATATCCTGGGTTTCAGACATGGCATCGTATGCCTCGTCGTAGATGTTCATGTCCCGCCGTTGGGGAGCTGTATCCTCTACTGCTATCTCGAATAAATGGACTTTCTGCTGTTCTTCCTCGCTCTCACTGCCCCAATCATATTCATAAAGCTTTTTGCAGTTAGGCAGATCGTCATAGAAGTAGTTGCTTTTCATGCGACTGTAGCTGTTCGGGAATTCCCTTTTGCGAACATACTCAAAGGCTCCCTCGGTTGCCCACTTGGCGTAGTCAGACCACTCCCATAGTTTGAATTTCCCCAATACCGCATACAGATATTTCCCGTTCAATACCATAGCGTAGAAGCAATCCAAACTCCGCTCCAGTGCCTGTACAAAGGGCTGCACAAGGCTTATATTCTTCTGATGATCCGGTGTTAATGTATCTGCGAGCTTTAAGGTTTGGCTCATGTGATATAGTATCATTTTACATAGTCCGCCCTTTCTTTTGGAGTGATGTCTGTTAGATTTCCGCAGGAGGGCTTTCCTGTGCCGCTTCAACCGAAAAGTTCAAAAGCAGCCACTACAGGAAGCATATCTTCGTTAAAGTTCTCTCTTCCGTACAAATCCAGGAACAGATCGGTGTAAGCATTTGTTTTTAAGTTGTATTGCAAAGACCAAATTGCCCAGTACAGATCTATGTGCTTGTCGCCTACTCCCGACAGATTGAAATCAATAAAGGAAGAAAAAGAACCGTTTTTCTGGATGACATTCGGCAAACAGGGATCTCCGTGAATCAGGGTGTCGGCAGATAACAGATGCTTGTTTGCCTGCATGATCGCCCAGGCTTCTTCTTTTGATCGGATTCTGTAGGGATCCATGAGAACGGACTCGTCATAGGAGCCTCCGGAAAAATCTCCGTTGGCGGAATCCATATAGCGCCGGTATCCCAAAGAAACGGGAATGCCGCAGATAGGCTGGGAATGAAGCCTTCGTAATGCGGAAGCCAGGAGCTTGCACAGCTCTTCGGGATCGGCAAGGTAGTGGGTCAGATCCTCCCCCTCTGCACTTTTGGTAAGCAGATAATCCCGATCGGAGGAGATGTAGGCGATTGGCTCAACACCGAGTCCCCTTGCGAAAAACAGCCTTGTGCGATCCGCCTCTGTGCGCAAACTGCCTAAGGGGGCAGCCTTGATATAATACCCGCTGTCCAGATAGTAAACGGAGGCTAAGGGACTGCAACTGCTGTCGTATACCCTTGCACCTTGGAATAAATGTCGGATTTCCTCCGGGAAAGCGGTGGGGTCGATATCAATTTTTGTCCTCTTCATATTTTCCTATTGCAGCTTCTCGGTGATTTGGTTCACAATGGCATCCAAGTCTGTTTCGCCGGAAACCACATGAATATCACAGGGCTCTGCATCGAAACAGCCGTGCTTCTTTTCCAGCATGGTGGCAACGGGGGCGGGTAGATTTCCTCTCATTCTCTGGGCAAAACGGGACTTGATCAGCTCTAAATCCGCTGTGACAAGAATCCGTACTGCACCCTCCGGCAATAGGGAAAGATGCTCTTTTTCTGTCATTACATAGATGATGTTCTCACCGCTGAGTGCGGCACTGAGCTTCTTTTGAAACATCACCTTGGCGATATTCTCATTCTTGGCAAGACGCAGATAGTCCTTGCCGGTAAATACTTCGCAGGGGATGCTTGCGGTAATGATCTCGGCAAGGGTAGACTTGCCGGTACAGCTTTCGCCAAAAATTCCAATGACCATATCTCTTACCTCTCATCTGTTACAAAATGTTTGACTGTATTTTCAGGATTTTGCAATTCCGATCTGAAGAATGTGGGATACATTTGGATGTCCTCGTCGAGGGAAACCCACTTCAGATACTCCTTGCTTTGATCGTCCGTGAAGCTCTCACTGACAGGCGCAAAGTCTTGTGGGACTTTCATATAAAAGAAGAATGAAATCTCATAGATCAGCTTGCCGAGATTTGCAGGGGCGTCTCCATAGAAGTAGTTTTCGTGTACGAAACCG
>JAFOZC010000058.1 GCA_017391305.1 Oscillospiraceae bacterium
CTTCGATGATGAAATCCCCTTCGGGGATGAAATCCGCCTCGACGGCGGATGGGTGGATTTAATTTCATCTGCGAAGCAGATTTCATCCGAGCGGAGTGAGGATGCGGATGATATACAAGGCTACGCCTTGATTTATTTGCGAAAGTGTACTATAATTAACTTACAGATAAATAAAAATTTGCAAGTTGAAAAAGAGGTAAAATGATAATGACTTATCTACCAAAAAGTGGGCGATGTATGCAATATAGAGAAATGCTTTTTGAGAAAGGTTTTGCAGAAGCTAAACAGAAAACGGGGCATTTCTTTCGTCAAGCAACAGAACAAACAGCGTTTATTATTAACCTTGAAGATGATGAAGAAGGTTGCATTACCATATTGTACGGATTTGCCACTACCGCATACATGGCAGGAGATGACGAATGGTTTGCAAATCATGGCTCTTATATGAATGATTGCCAAGTTCGAAATATACTTTCCGTTTGGGACGATGCGAGCGAAACCAACGCCCAAACAAGCATTTTAAATTTTTATGAGCAATACAAAAATCACGTCAAGGAAGAGATTCTTGCTGTAAAAAAAGAAAGACAAAAAGAATTTCTCGCTCATTTTGCTCGTGCTCTCAAACCGCTTGGTTTCAAGAAAAAAAGGACAAAGTGGACAAGGGAATTGGGGAATGGAAGAGCACTTACCTTTGATGCTCAAAAATCGGCATTCTCCGATCAATATTATTTCAATGTTAGCGTACACGAGGCATCAAATTTATACGCAAGACATTCTTATGAGCGCGTTGTGATGTACGGTAGCGACATATATAATTGGCAGTTGATGACGCAAGACCAAATTGAGAATTTAATTCAATATGCCTTAAAAAATTATATTGAACCTAAGCTGAATTAAGTAAATCCAAATTTGACGAGCATTACTATTGGTATACTTGGTGAAATTGTCGGGATTTTCTGAAGAAAAACATACAAAAATCCCCAAAAAATACTTGCAATTCGGGAAAAAGAATGCTATAATATAGGCAATCTATAGTACTATTACTAAAGAGAGGAGCGCGCTCCTCTCTTTTGTATTGAAAAGAGGTTGCGCTTATGAAGATCAGTGAACAGGTATGGCAATTTTCTCAGCCACTGGTAGAGGCTTGCGGCTGCTCTCTGTGGGACGTGGAATATGTCCGTGAGGGCGGCGAGTGGTTCCTGCGGCTGTATATCGACAAGGAAGGCGGCGTGGACATTGATGATTGCGAGGCCGTCTCCCGTGCAGTGGATCCCGTTCTGGACGAGAAGGATCCCATTCCCGAGAGCTATCGCTTTGAGGTCTGCTCCGCAGGCTTGGAGCGTAGCTTGAAGCGCCCCTCCGACTTTGAGCGCTTCATGGGCTCGGCGGTCATGGTCAAGCTCTACCGACCCAAGGACGGAGCGAAGGAATTCCCCGGCGTGCTCAAGTCCTACGATGACGGTGCTGTGACCATCGATATGGCAGGACGGGAATTGCGCTTCGAGAAGGCAGAGGTTGCGCTGGTCCGTCTGAGAGTAGAATTTTAAGCAGAAGCTCTGCAGAGAATAGAACGGTCTATTACGAAATCAAGGAGATATGACTATGAAAAAGAACGAGAAGAAAGAAGATTTCCTGGGCGCCCTGCAAGCCTTTGTGAAGGAACGGGGCATCCCTATGGAGGACACCCTCAAGAGTCTGGAGAAGGCTCTCTCCCTTGCTTATAAGAAGGAATTCAACGTAGAAGCCGCAGAGCTTTGCGTAGATATCGAGCACACCCCTGCTCGGATCTACCTGCGGAAGAAGGTCGTTGAGGTTGTCAAGGCCCCCAGCGTAGAGATCTCTCTGGAAAAGGCCCGTGAGATCGACAAGAGAGTGGGTCTGGACGATTACGTAAAGGTAGAAATGGTTGACACCCAGAATTTCGGCAGAGTGGCCGCCCAGAATGCCCGTCAGGTCATCATTCAGGAGCTGCGCTTTGCAGAGGGTGATAAGATCTATAAGAAGTTTGCTTCCCAGGAGCAGGAGGTCGTATGGACCGTCCTGACCTACAAGCACCCCGAAAGCGGCGACATGACCCTCCGTCTGGGAGGAGAAGGCCCTGAGGGTACCAATGTTTGGCTTCCCAAGAGCGAGCAGCTCCCCGGGGACTACGAGGCCTTCGAGGTCGGTGACCAGGTTCTGGTCTGCGTAAAGGAGGTCCGCCGCAGCAGCCGCCGTTCCAACATCTGCGTTTCCAGAACCCACCCCAATCTGGTGCTCCACCTCTTTGCTGTTGAGGTTCCGGAAATCAAGGAAGGTCTGGTCGAGATCCGCGCCATTGCCCGTGAGGCAGGCGACCGCACCAAGCTGGCAGTGTATGCTACAGAAGAGAACATTGATCCCGTCGGTGCCTGTGTCGGTAGCCGTAGCTCCCGTGTGGGAGCCGTGGTCAATGCCCTCCGGGGTGAGAAGATGGACATCGTGGTATGGTCCGAGGATGTGGCAACCTTTGTTGCCTCCGCCCTGGCTCCCGCAGATGTTATCTCCGTGACCCAGACCCCCGGCACCAAGGAATGCCGTGTCATCGTTCCCGACGATCAGCTTTCCCTGGCCATCGGTAAGGCAGGACAGAATGCCCGTCTGGCGGCTTGCCTGACCAAGTGCAAGATCGACATTAAGCCCGCTTCTCAGGCAGAGGAAGTACAGCTTCCCGAAGCAGAAGAGGACGCAGAGACTGAGGAGTAAGATCCCGTCATAATCATACACATTGGGAGGAGGGAACAGACCCCATGCAAAAGAAAATACCCCTGCGGCAATGCCTTGGCTGCCGTGAGATGCACCCCAAGGGAGAGCTGATCCGTGTGGTGCGCAGTCCGGAGGGCGCCATTTCTCTGGACAGCAAGGGCAAGGCTCCCGGACGGGGTGCCTACCTGTGCCCCAACGCCCAGTGCTTAAAACGGGCGATCAAGTCTAAGGCTCTGTCCAGAGCCTTTGGAGCAGAGATCCCCCAGGAAATATACAACAGCTTGGAGATTCAGATGGAGGGCCATACAGATGGAGCATAACAGAAGCTTAGGATTGCTGTCCATCTCCCGCAAGGGCGGCAACATCGTATACGGAGAAGAAACTGTGGGAGCACAGGCCCGTGCCTGTCGGGCAAGACTGATCATCCTGGCCTCGGATGCCGGGGGACATACAGTCCGCAGAGCAAAGAGCTTTGCCGCAGGTACGGCACAACCGGTATTGGAGGTTCCCTTTACCAGAGCGGAATTGGGAGATGCCTTGGGCATTTCCAGCTGCGCCATTGCCGCCATCACAGATGTGCGCTTGGCACAGGCCTTTGTCAAGACCCTTGGGGAACCGGAGAAGAATCAGAAGCTGTTAGAGGACTTGGATGTGCGTGTCAAGCGTGTGGAACAGCGCAGAGCCGAGGAAAAGGCACATCGCTACAATGTCCGTCACGGGAAAAAGTAACACGGAGGTGGCTTTATGAGTTTAGTGAAAGTTAGAGTGAAGGAAGTGGCTGCGGATTTCGGTATGCAGCCTAAGGAAATTATGGAGATCCTGGGCAAGTATTTTGACAAGCCCAGAAGCAATGCACAGGTTTTGACCGACGAGCAGCTCAATGCGCTGTTTGATCATATTACCCAGCAACGTCAGGTGGAGAACCTTCAGGAGGCCCTTGCAGCAAAGGCTCCCAAGAAGGAGGAGAAGCCTGCCCCCAAGAGGGAAGAGAAATCTGCCCCCAAGAGAGACGAGCGTCCTGCCCCCAAGAAGGAGGAGAAGCCCGCTCCCAGGAAGGAAGAGAAGCCTGCTCCCACCCCCAAGAAGGAAGAGCAGCCCCAGCAGGAGAAGCCCAAGGAAGAGCCTCGGAAGAGAGAGCGCCGTGTGGTGGACACCAAGGCTGTTACCGTCAATGCAGACCGTTTTGATGACCGTGTAGATGAGCTCATCTCCGAGCGCGCACAGAACTTCTCCGGCGGCAAGCAGAAGATCGGCGGCAAGAACAAGAAGAAGCAGCAGGACAAGAAGGCCGGCCCCGGCAACAAGCGCCGCAACGAGGAGCAGGAGAAGCTCCGCCGTCTGCAGCTGGAGATCATCAAGAAGACCCCCCTGACCGTCAAGATCCCCGATGAGATCACCGTAGGCGAGCTGGCAGCCCGTATGAAGAAGACTGCCGCAGAGCTGATCAAGGTTCTCATTAAGAACGGCGTGATGGCTTCCGTGAACCAGAACATCGACTTCGACACCGCAGAGTTCGTAGCCACCGAGCTGGGCTGCAAGGTCGAGCGTGAGATCGTTGTGACCATTGAAGAGCGCCTCATTGACGATCACGTAGATACCGAGGAAGAGCTTGTGGGCAGAAGCCCCGTCGTCGTTGTCATGGGTCACGTTGACCATGGCAAGACCAGCCTTCTGGATGCTGTGCGGAAGACCAACGTTGCCTCCGGAGAGGCCGGTGGCATTACCCAGCACATCGGTGCTTACACCGTACAGATCAACGGCAGTCCCATTACCTTCCTGGACACTCCGGGACATGCCGCCTTTACCTCCATGCGTGCCCGTGGCGCTATGTGTACGGACATTGCCATTCTGGTGGTTGCCGCCGATGACGGCATCATGCCCCAGACCGTAGAGGCCATCAACCATGCCAAGGCCGCCAATATTCCCATCATTGTTGCAGTGAACAAGATGGATAAGCACGGCACCTCCCCCGACAGGATCATGCAGCAGCTCACCGAGCATGAGCTGGTGGCAGAAGAGTGGGGCGGCGATACCATTATTTGCCCCATTTCCGCCAAGACCGGCATGGGCATCGACAACCTGCTGGAAATGGTCATCCTTACTGCCGAGATGCAGGAGCTGAAGGCCAACCCCAACCGTGCCGCAAAGGGAACTGTCATTGAGTCCCGTCTGGATAAGACCCGTGGACCCATTGCCACCCTCCTTGTGCAGAACGGCACGCTTAAGAAGGGCGATCTGATCATCGCAGGTACTGCTGTGGGTCACGTCCGTGTCATGACCGACGACAAGGGCAGAGCCATTACAGAAGCCGGCCCCTCCATCCCCGTGGAGATCACCGGTCTTGCAGAGACTCCCGCTCCCGGCGATGAGTTCAATGCCGTTGCAGACGAGCGTATGGCCCGTCAGCTGGTAGAACAGCGCAGACAGGCTGAGAAGGATGCCGCCGCCGCACTGCAGAGCAAGGTTACTTTGGATAACCTCTTTGCCAAGATGCAGGAGGGTGAGATGAAGGAGCTGAACCTCATCGTCAAGGCTGACGTACAGGGCTCCGCAGAGGCCGTGAAGGCAAGCTTGGAGAAGCTGGCCAACGAAGAAGTTCGTGTCCGTGTCATCCATGCCGCTGTCGGTGCCATCAACGAGTCCGACATTCTGCTGGCCTCTACCTCCAATGCCATCATCATCGGCTTCAATGTCCGTCCCGATCCTGCGGCTACGGCATCTGCCCAGAGAGCAAGCGTGGATATGCGGATGTACCGTGTCATCTACGATGCCATTGAGGAGATCGAGGCCGCTATGAAGGGCATGCTGGCTCCCAAGTTCCGGGAAGCCATCATCGGCCATGCAGAGGTTCGTCAGACCTATAAGGTCTCTGCCATCGGCACCATCGCCGGCTGCTATGTCAAGGACGGCAAGATCACCCGTGATGCACAGGTTCGTGTGCTCCGTGACAATATCGTTATTTACGAAGGCAAGCTGGGCTCTCTCCAGAGATTCAAGGATTCCGTGAAGGAGGTTGCCTCCAATTACGAATGCGGTATGTCCATTGAGAAATTCAATGACATCAAGGAAGGCGACATCTTCGAGTGCTTCATCATGGAGGAGATCCCCAGATAAGCTCCCGAAACTGGGAGAAATTGTCCCTTGCGACAGGGAGAAAACTTTGATATACTACAATATGCGGGAGGGGGCAACCTCTCCCGCATTTTCCGGAAAAGGAGGAAAATATATGGCATCCAACCGTATCGGTCGTATTAACGAGGAGATCCAGCGTGAGCTGTCTGACCTGCTCCGTGAGCTGAAAGATCCCCGTGTACACAAGACCATGCTTTCCATCACCCGTGTGGAAACCACCCCGGATCTTCGCTGGGCGAAGGTCTATGTCTCTGTTTTTGATAAGGAATGTACCAAGGAAGCTCTGGCAGGACTGAAGTCCTCCTCCGGCTACCTCCGTCGGGCGCTGAGCAATGCTTTACAGCTCCGCTATACCCCGGAGCTCCAGTGGCAGGCGGATGACTCCATTACCCACGGTGCAAGAATTTTGGACATCCTTTCCAAGCTGGACATTCGGGAGGACGATGATGAAGGCACTGACGCTGAATGAAGCCGCTGAATTTCTGAAGCAGAGGGATCGTTATGTGATCCTGACCCACCGCAGACCGGATGGGGACACCACCGGCTGTGCCGCCGCTCTGTGCCGTGGTCTGCGAGCCTTGGGGAAGGAAGCCCATGTTTTGGACAACCCCCAGTTCACACCCAAGCTCCGTCCCTATGTGCAGGGGCTCACGGTACAGGCTGTCTCTTCGGAGGCAACTGTGGTATCTGTGGACATTGCCGCAGAGGGGCTGTTCCCCTTCAATGCCACAGAGTATTTGGACAGAGTGGAGCTGCTCCTTGACCACCACGACCGCAACAGCGGTTTTGCCAAGGTGGGCTATGTAGATGCCTCTGCCGCCGCCTGCGGAGAGATCATTCTGGAGCTGTTGAAGCTTCTGGGCATTCAGCCGGACAAGGAGACCGCCGAGGCCCTGTATCTTGCCATTTCCACAGATACCGGCTGCTTCCGTTACAGCAATACTACTGCAAATACCCTGACTGCCGCGGCCTTCTGCAAGAGCTGTGGGGCAGACACCTTCTCCATTAACCGTATCTTCTTTATGACCAAGCGTCCTGCCCGATTGAAGCTGGATGCTTATTTGGCAAATACCGCAGAATTCTACAACCACGGCACTGTGGTTCTGAACACCATCCCCGATGCACTGCGTCGGGAGCTGGAGCTGACCCAAGACGATATTGACGATATTTCCGGCTTCGGTCGGGAGATCGAGGGAGTAGAGCTGGCGGTGATGATCCGTCGGGAGGCAGAGGGCGGAAAGCTCTCCCTCCGCAGCTCTCCGGCTTACGATGCCTCCGCTATTTGTGCAAGACTCGGAGGCGGCGGTCACAAAGCCGCCGCAGGTGCCACTGTTCCCGGTGGTATCGAGGAGGCCAAGGCGGCGATCCTGAAAGTGCTGAGAGAAATGGAGCTGATCTGATGGCAAACGGCATTTTGATCGTGGATAAGCCGGCGGATTGGACATCTCAGGATGTGGTTGCCAAGCTCCGTGGCGTTTTCCACGAGAAGCGCATTGGCCACGGGGGAACCTTGGATCCTATGGCCACGGGGGTACTGCCGATCTTCGTTGGCAGAGCGACCCGTGGAGTGGAATTCTTTGAGCATGCGGATAAAACCTACTGCGCCCGTTTGCGTTTAGGTATAGTGACCGATACCCAGGACAGCTCCGGCAGAGTTCTGGAGGAGCATGAGGTACAGGTAGGACAGGCAGAGCTTTTGGCGGTACTGGAACGCTTCCGGGGTAAGATCTGTCAGATCCCTCCCATGTATTCCGCCATTAAGATCGGCGGCAAGAAGCTCTATGAATTGGCAAGAGCCGGGAAGGAAGTAGAGCGCAAGCCCCGTGAGATCACAATTTTTTCCATTGAGGCCAAGGCCCTTTCCTCTACGGAATGGGAACTGACGGTTCATTGCTCCAAGGGTACTTATATCCGCACCCTCTGCCACGACATCGGACAGGCTCTGGGCTGTGGTGCCTGTATGACCGCCCTTCGGAGAATACAGGCAGGGGACTATACCATTGGACAGAGCATCCCTCTGGACAAGCTCATTTCTCGGGAGAAGCCGGAGGAGCTTTTGCTCCCGGTGGACAGCCTGTTTGCCCATGTGCCTAAGCTGACCCTCAGCCCTGCACAGGAAAAATGCTGTCGCAATGGGGCAAGCTTCACCTTCTGCGGACAGGGAGACTACCGTGTCTACGGACAGGACGGCAGCTTCCTTGCATTGAGCACTGTCCGTGAGGGCAAGCTCTGCACTGTCAAGAGCTTTTTCTGAGGTGGGGGAAATGAAACAGAGAGTCATCGCCTTAGGCTTCTTTGACGGTGTCCATTTGGGACACGGCGCTCTGCTTCGCCGTACGAGGGAGCTTGCAGAGCAGTACGGGGTGCAGGCCGCCGCCTTGACCTTTGACCGCCATCCCGATGAGCTGGTTCACGGCATTTCTGTCCCTCTGCTGAACACCTCCCGGGAACGGGAAGGGATCATGGCGACCTATTACGGCATTGAGGAGCTTTTGACCCTGCCCTTTGATCGCTCGCGCATGGCACAGCCCTGGCAGGATTTTGTGAAACAGAGTCTTCGGCAGGAATACGGTGCGATCCATGTGGTTTGTGGCTACGATTTCCGCTTCGGTAGCCGTGGCTTGGGGGATGCTTCTAAATTAGCAGAGCTCTGTGGGGAGTTAGGCATGGGCTGTGATTGCATCCCGGAGGTGATCATAGAGGGGAATACGGTTTCCTCTACTTTGATCCGCAGACTACTTTCTCAAACAGAGCCAAACGAGGCGCTCCGCCTTTTGGGACACCCTCATATCCTTTCCGGTACAGTGGTTAGCGGACGGAAGCTGGGCAGAACCATAGGCATTCCCACCGCCAACCTGTCTGTGGGGGAGGAGATCCTGTTGCCTAAGACAGGTGTCTATGCCGCCATGACCCGAATAGAGGGCAAGAGCTATTTGGCAGTGACCAATATCGGAAGCCGCCCCACAGTAGGGGGCAGACATATTACCGTGGAGCCCTGGATCTTGGACTATTCCGGGGATCTGTACGGACAGGAGCTTTCTCTGGAGCTGTACCGCTATTTACGGCCGGAGCGAAGCTTTGACAGTCTGGAAGCTCTGAAGGAGGAGATCCTTCATAATGCGGAACAGACCAAGCACCTCCTTTCCCAAGAACTCCGAGAAAGGAATCAAAGGATATGAAACGTAGAATACTCTCCCTGCTTCTGGCTCTTTTGCTTCTCCCTGTCATAGGAGGACGGGCGGCAGAAAGAACACCAACGGCCCATGGCATTGATGTGAGCCATCATCAGGGAGCGATCGATTGGGATCTTGTTGCGACCCAAATTGATTTTGCCATTGTCCGCATCGGCTACGGTGCGAATCTGACGACTCAGGACGATCGGTATTGGAAGGCCAATGCCGATGCCTGCACCCGTCTGAAGATTCCCTTTGGGGTATACATATACTCCCATGCCACCAATGAGGAGCAGGCTCTGGACGAAGCCCGTCATGTCCTGCGGCAAATCAAGGGCTACAAGCTCAGTATGCCTGTCTATCTGGATTTAGAGGACGAGGATATCTCTAACAACTGCAGTCCGGAGCAGATCCTGCGGAATGCTACAGTGTTCTGCAACGCCATTGAAGCGGCGGGCTACGAGGTGGGCATCTATGCCAACACCCATTGGTGGGAAAAATATCTCAGCTCTCCCCAATATGACAAGTGGGATCGTTGGGTAGCACGTTACGCAAGCCAGACCGGCTACCACAAGACATATTCTATGTGGCAGTACACCTCCAAGGGCTCTGTGAAGGGCATTACGGGAGATGTGGATATGAATTATTGGTATGCAGAGCCTCCCAAGGCAGAATGCAGCCATCAATACACCTTCCATGTCAGCAAGGAACCCACCTGTACCGAAAAGGGGGAGAGAAGCTATGTCTGCTCCCTTTGCGGTAACAGCTATCAGGAGGTCATCAAGGCCACGGGACACAGCTACAAGGCCCAAACCATAGCACCTACCTGTACAGAGGGTGGCTATACCCAATATAGCTGTCATTGCGGTGACAGCTATGTGGGAGAGGAGAAAGCTCCCACGGGACACCTCTGGGATGAGGGGACGGTGCTTACCGAGCCTACAGTGGGTGTAGCGGGTCAGATGCGCTATATCTGTACCGCCTGTCAGCTTACTATGACAGTGACCATCCCCGCCACAGAGCCACCCTGCGCCGGGAATTGCCCCTCTGCCCGATTTGAGGATCTGCCGTCCTACGGACACTGGGCTCATGAGGGCATTGATTTCGCCTTGGAGCATAAGCTGTTCCAAGGCATGAGCGATACCCATTTTGCCCCGAACAGCCCCATGACCAGAGCCATGCTGGTAACGGTGCTCTGGCGCTATGCCGGTAGCCCGGAAGGGGGAGAGAACAGCTTTAGCGATGTCCCCGACGGTCAGTGGTATACCCAAGCGGTGACTTGGGCCAATGGGGAAGAAATCGTCGCCGGTGTAGGCCATGGCCGATTTGAGCCTATGGCCAATATTACGAGAGAACAGTTTGCGGCGGTTCTGTACCGCTTTTGTAAGAGCAGGGGCATGGAAACGGAGACCGCCCCGGAGCCTGTAAGCTTCCCGGATTGGGAGCAGGTGCGAGCCTATGCCCGTGAGCCCTTGGCTTGGGCAGTGAATACGGGTCTGATCAGCGGTGTGCAGTCTCAGGGGCTTTCCTATCTCAGACCCCAAGAGTCTGCCACCAGAGCGCAGACCGCAACGATCCTCTACAGATGGATCGAAGGTATGACGAATACAGAGGAGAAATAGAGAACATGAAACAGATGTATGAGGCATTGGGGGTTTCCGCTGCTGTTTATGCATACGGCGAGGAAATTCTGGACAGTCTCAAGGAGCGTTTTGCCGCTGTGGATGCAGTGGCTGAGTACAATCAGGCCAAGGTTCTTGCCGCTATGCAGAAGAACCGTGTGGCAGCCAATTGCTTTGCCGCCACCACCGGCTACGGCTATGACGATGTGGGCAGGGACAATCTGGAACGGGTCTATGCAGACACCTTCCACACCGAGGCGGCATTGGTCAGACCCCAGATCACCTGCGGAACCCATGCCCTTACGGTGGCCCTGTCTGCCAACCTCCTGCCGGGAGACGAGCTGCTGTCTCCCGTGGGAGCGCCCTATGATACCTTGGAAGAGGTCATCGGCATCCGCCCCTCTACCTGCTCCCTCAGAGAGTATGGGGTATCCTACCGTCAGGCAGATCTGACCCCGGAGGGGAAAATCGACTTTGAGGCTGTACGAGCCTGTGTCAACGAGAAAACCAAGATGGCCACCATCCAGCGGAGCAAGGGCTATGCCACCCGTCCCACCTTCTCCGTACGGCAGATCGGTGAGCTGATCGCCTTCCTCAAATCCCTGAAGCCGGATATCATCTGTATGGTAGATAATTGCTACGGCGAATTTGTGGAAACCATCGAGCCCAGTGATGTGGGTGCAGATCTGGTGGTGGGCAGTCTCATTAAGAATCCCGGCGGCGGTCTTGCACCTATCGGCGGCTATATCTGCGGCAAGAAGCAGTATGTAGAGCGCTGTGCCTACCGTCTTTCCGCTCCCGGTCTGGGACAGGAGGTAGGTGCCAATTTGGGCATCATGCCGGCCTTCTATCAGGGCTTCTTCTTAGCTCCCACTGTGGTAGCCTCTGCCCTTAAGGGTGCTATTTTTGCGGCAAATCTCTATGAGAGACAGGGCTTCTCCGTGATCCCCAACAGCACCGAGAGCCGACACGATATCATTCAGGCAGTGGAGCTGGGCTCTCGAGAGGCCATGATCGCCTTCTGCAAGGGCATTCAGGCCGCCGCTCCCGTGGATTCCTATGTCGATCCCCTGCCCTGGGCCATGCCGGGCTATGAGGACGAGGTCATTATGGCGGCAGGGGCTTTTGTACAGGGCTCTTCCATTGAGCTGTCTGCAGACGGCCCTATCCGCCCGCCTTATGCCGTGTATTTCCAAGGCGGTCTTACCTGGTATCATGCCAAATTAGGCATCCTGCTGTCCTTCCAGAAGCTTTTGGAGGCAGGTCTGGGTGGAAAAAATATTCCGGGAACCGATTGACTTATAAGATAAGCCGTGGTATAATAAACCAGAATCTAAACACTTGGAGGAAATCACTATGACTATCAAGACTCTGGAAACCAAGAACCTCTGCGAGAGCGCAAAGAACGGCGGCTGCGGCGAGTGCCAGACCTCCTGCCAGTCTGCTTGCAAGACCAGCTGCGGCATTGCCAACCAGCAGTGCGAGAACGAGCAGAAGTAATCAACTTCATCCCAAGAAATGCCGCCTTCTGGCGGCATTTTTCATGGGCATTATAATACAGAAAAGGAATGAAACAACATGGTTCATTGTTATAAGCTTGGTGGACTGAATATCGTCCTGGATATCTATTCCGGCTCCGTCCATGTGGTGGATGAGGCGGCTTATGATATCATCAGTATGTACGAAACTACAGATCGGGAAAGCATTACCGCCCATGTTCTGGCAAACTATCCCACTGTTACAGAAGCGGAGATCGACGAGTGCTTCTGCCAGATCGAGGAGCTGAAGCAGGCCAAGAAGCTCTTCACCCCCGACACCTTTGCGCCTATTGCCGACAAGCTGAAGCAGAAGACCGCCGGTGTGGTCAAGGCGCTGTGCCTCCACGTAGCCCATACCTGTAACCTGAACTGCGCCTACTGCTTCGCAGGACAGGGGGAATATCAGGGGGAGCGTGGCCTCATGAGCTTCGAGGTAGGCAAGCAGGCACTGGATTTCCTGATTGAGAATTCCAAGGGACGCAGAAATTTAGAGGTAGACTTCTTCGGCGGTGAGCCTCTTATGAACTTTGAGGTCGTCAAGCAGCTGGTGGCCTATGCCCGTCAGCGGGAGAAGGAATGCGGCAAGAATTTCCGCTTTACCCTGACCACCAACGGTGTGCTCATTGACGACGATGTGATTGATTTCTCCAATCGGGAGATGAGCAATGTGGTTCTCAGTCTGGACGGACGGAAGGAGATCCATGACCGCTACCGTGTGGACTATGCCGGTAAGGGCAGTTGGGATCGGATCGTTCCCAAATTCCAGAAGCTGGTTGAGGCCAGAGGCAACAAGAACTATTACATGCGCGGCACCTTTACCCATGCCAATCCTGATTTCCTGAAGGATATTGAGGTCATGCTGTCTCTGGGCTTTACAGAGCTGAGCATGGAGCCTGTGGTTTGCGCCCCGGATTCTCCCTCTGCCCTGACCCAAGAGGATCTGCCCATCGTTCTGGAACAGTATGAAATGCTTGCACAGAAGATGCTGGAGCGGCACCGTGCAGGCAAGCCCTTTACCTTCTACCACTACATGATCGACCTAAAGGGCGGCCCTTGCATCTATAAGCGTGTGTCCGGCTGTGGCTCCGGCACGGAGTATATGGCAGTTACTCCCACGGGAGATCTCTACCCCTGTCATCAGTTTGTGGGAGAAGAGCGCTTCAAGTTAGGTGATGTATGGAACGGTGTGACCAACCGGGAGATCCGCTCGGAATTCGCCGCTTGCAATGTGTATGCCCACCCGGAGTGTAAGGATTGCTGGGCCAAGCTCTACTGTGCAGGTGGCTGTGCCGCCAATGCCTATCACGCTACCGGCTCTGTTACCGGTGTTTATGAGTATGGCTGTGAGCTTTTCCGCAAGAGAATGGAATGTGCCATTATGCTGGAAGCCGCCAAGATGCTGGAAGACTAAGCATGGATACACCCATTCGGGATTTCGCACAGCGCTATGCGGACAGAAGGACTCTGCGCCTGCATATGCCGGGACATAAGGGACAGCCTGTTTTAGGGCCGGAGCCTCTGGATATTACAGAAATTGACGGAGCAGATGTGCTGTATCATGCCCGTGGGATCATCCGTCAAAGTGAGGAGCATGCCGCCACTCTCTTCGGTACGGCAAGAACCCTCTATTCTACCGAAGGCTCTTCCTTGTCGATTCGGGCTATGCTGTATCTGGCACTGCTTTACGCTAAGACCCAGGGGAGAGGGGCAAAGATCCTGGCCTCCAGAAATGCCCACAAGACCTTCATGACAGCGGCGGCTCTTCTGGATTTAGAGGTAAGCTGGCTTTATCCCCCGACAGGGGAGAATTTGCTTTCCTGCCCACTTCGCCCACAGGAGCTGGAGCAGTGCCTGTCTTCTATGGAAGAGAAGCCCATTGGGGTCTATTTGACCAGCCCGGACTATCTGGGAAATCGCTTGGAGCTTCGACCTCTGGCGGAGCTGTGTCGGAAATATGGAGTGTTGCTTCTGGTGGATAATGCCCACGGCGCCTACCTCCACTTCCTGCCGGAGCCCTGTCATCCTATGGATCTGGGGGCGGATCTGTGCTGTGATTCTGCCCACAAGACCCTTCCCGTCCTTACGGGAGGCGCATATTTACATATCTCCAAGGATGCCCCGAGCTTTTTCTCGGAACAGGCAGAGAGCGCTATGGCTATGTTTGCCTCTACCAGCCCCTCTTACCTGATCCTCCAATCCTTGGATCTGGCCAATGCCTATCTTGCTTCGGATTACAGCAGGAGACTTTCCGACTTTGCAGATCGGGTACAGGCGCTGAAGGAGCGCTTGAGGCGCAGGGGCTTCCCCCTTGTGGGAAGGGAACCTCTGAAGCTGACCGTAGCCCCCAAAGCCTACGGCTATACCGGCACAGAGCTTGCACAGCGACTGGAGAGGTCGGACATGATCTGTGAGTTTTCAGACCCGGATCATACCGTCCTGATGCTCACCCCGGAGCAGGGAGAGGAAGGCTTGGAAATACTGGAACAGGCTTTGCTTTCTGTGGAAAAACGCAGTCCCATTCTCACACAGGCACCACCTGTCTTCCCCTCCGAGAAAAAATGCTCCCTGCGACAGGCTCTTTTCTCTCCCTCCTGCGAGCTTCCCCTTGGACAATGTGAGGGAAAGATCCTTGCCAATGCAAGCATTACCTGCCCCCCGGCTGTTCCCATCGTCCTCTGTGGCGAGGAGATCACAGACCAAGCCATCCGTTCTATGGAATACTACGGCATATCTACCTGCCGAGTCCTGCTCTGATCCCTATAAGCATGACAGCCAACGGGCGGTGAGGGAGGCGGTCAGGAAGCCGGTGAGGTCGGCAATGAGGGCGGCAGGGATGGCATAACGGGTCTTTTTGATCCCTGCGGCACCGAAGTAGACGGAGATGGTGTAGAAGGTGGTCTCAGTACTGCCCAGCATGATGGCGGCGGTGCGACCCACAAGAGAATCCGGACCGTGGCTTGCCATGAGCTCTGCTCCCACAGCCAGTGCGGCACTGCCGGAGAAGGGGCGGATCAACATCAGGGGCAGAATTTCCACAGGAAGCCCCAAAGGAGTCAACAGGGGAGCCAACAGCTCCGTCAGCATTTCCATTGCCCCGGAACTGCGGAGCATATGTACCCCCGTCAGCAGTACCACCAGCGCAGGGAGAATGGAGTACAGGAGGCGCAGTCCCTCCTTTCCTCCTTCCAGCAGACAGCCATATACGTCTTGCTTTCGATACAGAGCAATTACCGATACACAGATCAGGATCAGGGGAAGAAGCAGATCAAGCATAGAACCTCCTAAGCAGCTCTGCCGCCAGCAGTCCGATACAAACAGAGCACAGGGAGCTGACCCATACCCCGGGCAGAATGGCAAAGGGAGCCACCGAACCGCAGGCACTGCGCAGAGCTGCCACAGTAGTGGGCAGAAGCTGTATGGAGGCAGTGTTCAGGACGATCAGACGGCACATTTCGTCACTGGCCTCACTACCTCCGTGAAGAGCCTGCATGCGCTTTACAGCGGCAATGCCCATCGGGGTGGCGGCATTGCCCAGACCCAGAAGGTTGGCGCTGACATTGGCGGTCAAATGTCCCAGGGTAAGGGAATCCTCGGCACAGCTTGGGAAAAGCCTACCCAAAAGGGGACGAAGAAGCTTTCCCAAAAAATCGGTGATCCCACTGCGCTCCATGAGCTTTGCCACACCGCTCCAAAGGCACAGAGAGCCTGCAAGAGACAGGCAGATCTCCACTGCCTGCTTCCCACCCTCCCAGGCGGCAGGAGTCAGTTCGGGAAGCCTGTGAGATCCAATTCCTGCCAAAAGAGAGAGGATTAACAGAATAATCCAAATAAATCCCATCATTTTTGCTATCACTCCTCTCTACAAATTATGAATTATGCTGAAAAATATGCAAGCTACTTGACAGTTCGCAGAAATATGATATAATGATACAAAGCCTGTTATGGTTAATATTTGCAATCACTTTCCAATCATAATATAACATAACGAGAGGAGAGCAAGAGTATATGAAAAAAGTAGGCATTATCCGAAAAGTAGACGAATTGGGCAGAGTGGTCCTTCCTGTTGAGATGCGCCGGACTCTGGGCATCGAGGAGCGGGATCCTCTGGAGATCGCTATGGAGGGCGAGATGGTGGTACTGCGTAAGGTGCAGTCCTCCTGTGTCTTCTGTGGTGGCAGAAGGGATCTGCTGGAATTCAGTTCCAAGTGGGTCTGTTGCGACTGTCGCAAGGAGCTCAGCCTGTTGGAGGAATGAGTCTTCCCAATTACCCCCCGAGAGGGGTCTGACAGAAATTGTACCGTAAATGAGAGAACCCCAAAGCCGCTGAGAGACACAAGGTCCTTCAGCGGCTTTGGGGTTCTTTTATGTTCTGTCAGGGAATCAGATCTTGCCGTTGCAGCCCAAGACATTGATGAGCTTGTGCTTGACGGTTTCCTTGATGTTGGCACGGGCGGGCTTCAGATACTCACGGGGATCAAAGTGGGAGGGATGCTCTGCAAAGTACTTGCGGATGGTGCCGGTCATGGTCAGACGAAGATCGGAGTCAATGTTGATCTTGCAAACAGCCATACGGGCGGCCTGACGAAGCTGATCCTCGGGGACACCGATGGCACCGGGCATTGCACCGCCGAACTGATTGATCATCTCAACATAGTTCTGGGGAACGGAGGATGCACCGTGGAGAACGATGGGGAAGCCGGGCAGGCGCTTAGCAACCTCTTCCAGGATGTCGAAGCGAAGCTGGGGCTTGGTACCGGGCTTGAACTTGTATGCGCCGTGGCTGGTGCCGATGGCGATGGCCAGAGAGTCACAGCCGGTACGGGCGACGAACTCCTCGACCTCTTCGGGACGGGTGTAGGAGGAATCCTCGGCAGAAACACAGACCTCGTCCTCGATGCCGGCCAGAGTACCCAGCTCGGCCTCGACCACAACACCGTGGTCATGGGCATACTCTACAACACGCTTTGCCAGCTTGATGTTTTCCTCAAAGGGAAGGCTGGAGCCGTCGATCATGACAGAGGTAAAGCCGCCGTCAATGCAGCTCTTACAGGTCTCGAAATCGGGGCCGTGATCCAGATGCAGGGCAATGGGAAGCTGGGGGTTCTCGATGACAGCGGCTTCCACCAGCTTGGTCAGGTAGGTGTGGTTGGCATAAGCACGAGCACCCTTGGAAACCTGAAGGATGACGGGGGAGAGGGTTTCTGCACAGGCTTCGGTGATACCCTGTACGATCTCCATGTTGTTGACGTTGAAAGCACCGATGGCATAGCCACCCTCGTAGGCTTTCTTAAACATTTCGGTTGTTGTTACCAGAGGCATAGAAAATACTCCTTTGCTATATTTTTTCGGGTGTATTATACTCAAAAAGCGGGGGAAATGCAAGCATTATTTCATGGAATACCAGACTTCTTTTTCTTCATCACGGGAAAAGCCCAATTTGTCATAAAGCTTCATGGCAGGGAGGTTTTCCTCTGCACATACAAGCCGCAGGAGGGGGCTGTCTGTTACTCTTCCGAGGGCGCAGAGGCAGTGAACTCCCTGCCCCTTCTCCAGAGAGGCTACGGCAGGGATCATACCGCCCTGCACCTGTCCGATACCGATGAGCTGACCGTCCAGAAGGATATCATAGCGCCCGTCCTGAGAGGGGGTAGAGCTTGCGGCAGGAACAGGGAGAAAACGCCGACGGTACTGCGCCAGCCAAAGAGCCTCATCCTTTGCAGGAATGGCTACGGCCTTCGTAGCGGGCAGTCTCATTCGGGGGAGGGAGCGGTAGATCAGACGGGCATAAATCGGGTAGCCTGTGAAGTCCGCATTTCCGGAAAAATAAACCCTTTCGGCACCGGCGGCTCTGCAGAAGCCCACACACTCCGTCATGAGACCCTCCAAGCTACCGTAGACAGTGCGGATCCACACATAGGCTTCCTTCCGATAGGGGATCTCTCGGAAGATCAGGGTGGCCATGCCGTCTGTGGCGGTA
>JAFOZC010000059.1 GCA_017391305.1 Oscillospiraceae bacterium
AATATAGAAAATTTCGATTGTTGTGAAAAGTTCAGCATTGATCCAAAATGCAAAGAAAACATGAGATTAAACGCAAAAAAGATCCTGATTTCTTTCGAAATCAGGATCTTCAAAAACTGGTGGACGATATAGGACTCGAACCTATGACCTTCCGCACGTCAAGCGGATGCTCTAGCCAGCTGAGCTAATCGTCCGTAGCGGGGCTTATTATATACTATGATTGGGGATTTGTCAAGGGTTATTTTTAATTTTTTGGATTTTTGTGCAGATTTTTTTGACGGATGTTTTGGGGGAGGGGTGTTGGGGGGCAGAGGAGAGGGATTGGGAGTAAACGGACGAGGGGGCAGAGGAGAGGGATTGGGGGTAAACGGACGAGGGGGCAGAGGAGAGGGAGTGGGGGTGGGGGTAAAGGGACGAAGGGGGGCAAATAAGGGGTGGTGGGAGGGAAAGGGGAGATTAGTCGGCGTAGAATTCTTGGAGGTCGTTTAGGCGCAGGAGCATGGGGGCTTGGCCGGAGGCGGCGCCGGTGTCGATGTTGATCCAGGTGGGGGTGACGAGGGCTTTGCCGGTATATTGGGGGCCGTAGTAATGTGTGGGGGTATGACCCAGGATGGTGGTGATGGTTTGGAAGTAGGTATCGCTTAGCTCCGGTCGGGTCCAGAGAAGGTCATGGAGGGAGTAGTCATCCAAATCCCTAAGGGGGTCAAAGTTTTTCAGGCCGCCGTGAACCAGAAGGAAGGTTCTGCCGCCTGCCTTGACCATGTCATAGAGAGGGGCATCTCGCAGGTAGTCCTCGATCATCAGGATGGTATCTTGGTCACAGTCACCCAGGGCCTCCAAGGTGGGGCCGCCGCCGTTACGCAACCATGTGTGGAGAAGGGCGGTATCCTCTTGGCTCAGGTCATCCATAGAGTTTCCCCTTGCAAGATCGAAGATAAACGAACAGGAGAGGAGCATGGCCTCGTGATTGCCCAAGATCAGAGAGATATTGGGCTGCATCATAAGCCAAAGCAGGAGCTTGACCCCATCGGGGCCTCTGTCGATCACATCGCCCAAGACGAAGCAGTAGTCTCTTTGGGAGAAGTTTGCTTTTTTCAGCAGGGCCTGAAATTTTTCCAAGGGGTAGCCGTGGAGATCCGAAGTGACGTAGATCATGGTGTTCTCCTTTCTTTTTGCCAAAAGTTGCCCCTCTTCCGAAGTTTAGAAGAGTCTTTTGCCCGCTTTCGATGCCGTTTCCGACCACAGGGTAGGTAATATGTAAAAGGCAGGACGATGGGATGCCCGGTCTGTTTCCGTCCGTCTCCCTCCATTGGAGAAAACATAGCTCGTCCCTGCCTAAGCTCCACATCGGATCGCAGAAGACCGTCTTCCTGTCGGGAGATCTTCTTTTCTATTATATCAAACCGTGATCTTTTTTGCAATACGTCATACAAAGGTTCAAGAAGAAATGTTTTGTGCAATTTTTTCGCACAGCCTTAAAGAAATGCACAAAAGTGCGGAACTATACTTGCGAGTATTCGTCTAAATAAACAGAGGGAGCATCTGCTTCCTATGGAAAGGAGAGACGAAAATGAAAAAGACTTTGCTTGCGCTTGTACTGTTGCTTTGCCTTGCGCTTACGGCCTGCGGCGGACAAGGGGAGAAATTCCCTTTGACCCTTGGCTATGAGGGCTTGGAGGATTCTGTCAAGAATAATGCTGCGGTGGCTGTGATCCGATATGATTCGGATCCTGCGGATTTTACTGTGACAGATTCCTACGGACGGGATGAAGATGCTGTTCTTATTTTCCCACAATTTGTGGGAAGTATTGTGGAGCTCTATTTCATAAGAGCAGAGGGAAGCAATGACTTCTCGCTGTATGACAAGCCGCAACGCAGTATCACCGTAAAAGAAGACACTGTGATCCGTCTGAATGTCGATGACCTTGGGCCCAATAGAATGTGGTATCTGAAGGTCTCCACTCCCGACGGGGAAAGCTTCGGCACACCTATTCCCTATCCCTGTGAAACGAACAAGCGCCTTGTATACGTCGGGAAGTCTTGGAACGGAAAGGATTGCCTCCCGAAAAATTGGGGTGAGACGGTGGAAGAGCTTGAACCTACACTGAAGCCTGTGATCTATCTCTATCCCGAGGAAGAAACCCGAGTAGAGGTGAGCTTGGATTATTGCGGCGAACTGACCTGTACCTATCCCAAATACAAACACGGCTGGACAGTTACAGCGCAGCCGGACGGAACTCTGACAGATGAATCAGGGAAGGAGTATAACTACCTCTATTGGGAGGGCGTCGGCTACGACAACTTTGATTTCTCCGAGGGCTTCTGTGTTGCCGGAGAGGATACGGCAGCTTTCCTGGAGAATGCACTGGAAGCTCTGGGACTGACTCGACGGGAGGCCAACGAGTTCATCGTTTTCTGGCTGCCCATGATGGAGGAAAACCCATATAATATTATTGCCTTCCAGACGGAAACCTATGAGGAAGCAGCCAAGCTCCATATCAGTCCGAAGCCTGACAGCCTGATCCGTATCTTTATGGCTTGGTACGGCTCTCAGGAAGCCGTAAACCTGCCGGAACAGCAGCTGATCACACCTGACCGTGAGGGTTTCACCGTTGTGGAATGGGGTGGCACCGGAATAAAGTAAAGGACACCGTCGGTCAGGTGGTCGGATTTTTCCTGTGATCCCCGAAGCTCTTTGGGTGTTTTTTTGAGAACAACAGAAAAGGAGACTGTCTCCAATGATTTTTCATCATTAGAGGCAGTCTCCTTTTTCTCTGTATGGGCTTGAAAAAGCAGGGCTTATTCGTAGATGGGGTACTTTGCGGTCAGGGCTTCCACGGTGGCACGAACCTGTGCCTGAGTGCCTTGGAAATCGGTGGCGGTGAGGTAGATGCAGTTGGCGATGGTTTCCATATCCTCTTCTACCATGCCCCGGGTGGTGGCGGCAGGGGTGCCGATTCGGACACCGCTGGTGACAGT
>JAFOZC010000060.1 GCA_017391305.1 Oscillospiraceae bacterium
AGCTCGGCACAAAGGGTTTTCAGTTCCTTGGTAGAGGAAGCTTTACTGAGCTGAGATTGGCAGTACTCCTGAATACTGTAGCTATCTTCTTTGGAAACATAGGAGATGCCATCCCTTGTCATATATAGCTTGGCGGTCATACGGTCACCGATCTGCACAGCGGTGAGCCCCTCCGGGGTGAAGTAATAATATTCATCCTGCAAGCGAGGCTCTAACTTGAAGGTCTGTTGCCCAAGATAGCTGTTACCCTCATATCTGTCTACCTTATATTCCAAATAGAAGCTGTCATAGGGGGAAAGCTGCTGTGCAGGAACGGCATAATTGAGGCTGATATCACTTGCCAGATTCAGGCTGTGATAGATGGTCACGGCCTCATCCAAGGCAGGCTGGGAGAAAACATTGGATCGGAAGATCTTCCGATTCAGCATGAGATCGGAGTAGTTGAGCATGACGTTGCCCAAACGCTTTCCTGTCAGAGCTACGGTATGGAGCCAAGCGTTCACATCCCGACTGGTATCTATGACAAAGCCAAGGGTACAGCTTGTATAGTTGTAAATATAAGCATTCTTGGGTACGGAAGCACTTTGGGCAATGGCACCGGAAATATATTCCTTCTTGGCACCGCCGGTCTGCTGGAAGGCATCCTGTACATAGACCTGAGCTCCTGAGCTTTGGGGTAGCTGAATAAGACCCTTCACAGCACCGTAATCCTGATCGTCCCACTTGGTCAGGTCCGGACCGAAGGCGGCGAGGTAGTTACTGCTATTGGTGATGAATCTCCGCAGGAGTACGATTTTTCCTCTGGCCTGTCTCAAGGTAGGTATGCTGTCGGATTGCCAGAATAGATCGGGATTTGCATGAATATAATCCTTCAAGGTACGGGCTACATCCTCATGGCTACCGTCATCGGGCTTGATGAGCATGACAATGGACTCAGAGGGATGCTTGCTCAGAAATAGTTTGGAAATATCCAGCAACTGGCCTAAGCTCAGCTTTCCACCATAGCGGTTATAGCACTGGAAATGCGCACCGCCGTGAACGATCATCACATCGTGAACTGTTTTGTTTCCCGCCCCTGCATTGGTGCGGATATCGAAGCTACGGACACCGGTGGCAAGCTGTTCCTCAAAATAGTGCTTCTGACACTTTGTCACAGACATATTATCCAGGGCGGTGTCCATGTCCTGGATCACTGCCATAGTGCCTGTATCGTGGGTAGCAGGGAAATTGATCTCCGATAGCAACACCGTGTCCGGGATCTTCCTCATCCAGTTCAGTTCTTCACTGCTACCGCCGAAAATATTGCCGTAATTGCTCCCGGAGTCCGTTGACAGGGGAGAGATCTCAAAGGCTTGGGCCTTGGATCTTACCACCTGTGTCAGCTTGCTCCCGTCTAAGCCTACATATCTACCGCTTCGGGCATTATAGATGAGGTAGCTTCCGTCGGAGTTTTTCAGAAAGCGCCAGAGCTGACTTGTGTTCTCGTTTCCGCTTTTGCTTTGTACAGCCCAGACATTCAGCTCCGTATCTGCCTTCTCGGAGGCTGTGTCCCACACCTTATCCGTGAGACCTAAGCCCTTGTCTGTTTCATACTTGGTGGAGGCAATTTCATAGGCAGAGTAATTGCTGACATATCGAAGGAGCCAGCGGCTGCTTTGACCCAAATGATAGAGATTCAGATCCATGCCATCGGTTTCCAGATTGCCTTCCCGATTCTGCACACTGACAGATTGATTGGTATTGCGTGCGAACAGCTCTACATACAGATTGCTGTTGCCGGTATAGGGGCGGCTCTCCTGTCCGTTCATAGGTACAGTACAGGGGGTAACATACCATTTTTGGGGAGAGGTGGAGGTTTGTACCAGCTTATTCTCTGCGGCTACCGTTCCGCTTTGCAGACCCACCCACTTCATGCTGTGGCGGATCCGAATATAATAGAGCTGATTGCCTGCGGCATCTGTTCCTGCCTTGTAGAAGGCGAATTGTCTGTGATTGTTCCCGGAGAGCTTGCTGTCTTCGTCCTCCCAGAGATGAAGTACCTTACCGTCAGAAGTAGATTTATCCGCAACGTCAATGTACAGATCCACACCGTTATCCTTAATGAATTTGATGCCGTACCACTGGCCCTCCACATGGGTGAGCTTGAAATTGCAGTTCGTACCGGTGATACTGTCAATGTGCATATCGCTGTTCTTCAGTCCGGAGCCGGAAGCATTCCAACGGTATTCCGTAGCACCGCCCTTGTATAGAGTGATGAAGAGATTCTGTCCCGTTGTCATGTTATTGACCACACTGCCAAGATCCGAAGGATCTGCCGCTCTGCCTCGTAGAGGAAGGCAGGGAAGGAGAAAAGCAAAAATTATCAGAATAGAGAATAAGCGCTTCATAGTATAAGCCTCCATATATCAGGATGTATTACCATCATATCATAACTCCCATATATTTACAAGGTTTCAAAGAAAAAATCATGGAACTGCCTTTCGGCAGTTCCATGACAGTGGCGGTGCTTAATCATCCTTTGCCTCGTCAGCCTTGTCCGCATAGGAGGGATCAAAGTTGACGATGACAGACATATCTGTGAGCTTGCCTACCTCCTTGACATGAGTTCCAAAGGCGTTGACCTGTACCAACACAGGGCAGGAGGAGAGGATCTCAATATCTTCGATCTGTTCGTTGTAGTCCACATTCACGGTACTCAGCTCCGGCAATCCTGCCAAAGGAGCAACAGAACTGAGCAGATTGTAGGCGGCATCGAAGGTCTTCAGATAGATCATATCCGGAAGCTCGGGGATCACAGTGATCTGATTGTGACCGCAATTCAGAACCTGAAGCAGGGGCATCTTCTCGATGGCATCCATAGAGGTCAGCAGATTGTTGTCTACATACAGCTCTGTAATACGGCTGCAATTACGCAGGGGGCTGATATCCTCTAGATCGTTGTGAGACAGTACCACAATGTTAAGGTCTGCCATACGACCCAGAGCGCCAACGCTGATGAGCTTGTTATTCTCTGCGTGGAGGATCTGCATGTGTACACATTTCTGCAGGGGAGAGAGACTGGTGATGGAATTATAGGAAATATTGAATTCCTGCAAGCTGCTCATACCCTGCAGGGGCTCCAGTGTGGAAATAGCGTTGGCTCTCAAATTCAGGGAAAGGAGGCCTGTCATGGCTGACAGAGGGGTGACATCCCGTACGCTGTTATCGGAAAGATCCAGATGCTCCATGGCGGTCAGACCGGCAAGGGCGGTGATGTTGGAAATGCCGCAGCCGGAAAGATTCAGGCTCTTTAGCTTGGTCAGGTGTCCAATGGCCTCTAAGGCCTCTGCCGAGATCAGGTGGCCGGAAAGATTCAGACTCTCCAAGGTGGGAACTGTGGTGAGAGGGGAGTAGTCCTCAAAGAGACAGCCCTGAGCATCCAACTCCCTCAGTGCGGGGAAGTATTGCAGATCCTCCAGTGTGGTCATATCCTCCGGTAGCTTCAGACTCTCGATCTCCCACAGGTCGCTGGTCTGGATCTGCTCCGTACGGGGGATATAAAGCTGTTCCCGAAGCATGGCCTCCAGCTGGGGACTATGGAAGCTGAGGTTCTCCACAACACCGACAATACGGAAGGTCTCTTCCACAACAGGGCTTGCCAACCAGTTATCGCTGATGACAATGGCACGGACGGTGGTCGTACCTGCACCCAAAGATATGGGGGCGGTGAAAAGCTCAGTATTGGGGGAGGGATATTCTCCGTCCATAGAGTAGTAAACCCTACCGTTGTTACAGCTAAGGCTAAGATCAATGTAGCTGTCATAATCGCCGCTGAGATGGCTGAATACAGGGGCGGCGGGTCGCATACTCTCTACCTCAGAGCGAACCTGATCGTCGGCAATGGTGTCCAGCATCAGCTGGGAGTCCAGGATCTTGTTCTGTGCTACATAGATCTCGGAAAGCTTGCAGTACAGCTCTGCGGAGGGCTTTTCCCGAATGGCTTTCACCAGACAGCGTTCTGCCTTGGTATAGTTCTCGGAGCGCAGGTAGCAGGACAGCAGAGCCTTGACATAATCGTGGTTATCCGGGGCTAAGTCTACAGCGATCTCATATCGAGTCTCAGCCCCACGGTAGTCCCCTTGACTGAGCTTCTGTTCAGCCCACATAGCCATATTTTCCGGTGTCCAAAGGAAGGTGTACAAGCCGATAAACACTCCGCCGAGAACGATCAGTGTGATCAGCAGGATCAATAGCTTTTTCATGTGTATCTCCAATCTGAGCATAGGCTCCATATTGCATAAAAATTGATAGCTAATCAAATTCATTATACAAGATAATATCCAATAAGTCAATTGGAAATGAGAAAAATCACGGATTGCCTTGACGAATATTCCCCAAAGTGCTATAA
>JAFOZC010000061.1 GCA_017391305.1 Oscillospiraceae bacterium
GGCAGTAAGGGAGCTAAGACCTTTGATCTGGTCAAGTCTATGGACGAGCTTAGCTCCGACAAATATCTCATGCTGATCCAAGCTACGGGAGCTTATCCCGGCAGCTTCCCCTATTATGCCGCCACTGTCCATCCTGACGGCGGTTTCAATGCTATGGAAAGCAGAGGTCTTGCCTTCCCCTCTCCCCCGGAGCACATCACCCTTTCCCCGGAGCAGCTCCCCTCTCTTGTATGGCAGTTCCAAGGGGATTCTAAAGGTCTGGTCATTGGCGATGCCTCCGGCAGTAAGCTGAATCATAAGGGACGGGATCTGTACCTGAACAGGGACGGAGCTACAGTTTGGGTCCCTGACTATAGCACCACAGAAGGACATTTTGCTCTCCGTGAGAATAATCGGTATTTCCTCTCCCTCCGAGTGGATCTGAATACCATCGGAAAAACCGGTGGTGACGGGCCTCTCTTCGGCTGTGTAGACAATACCTCCACAGGAACCTATAAGATCTTCCTGTATAAGCTCAGCTCAGATCCCAGCAACTGCAGTCACTCCCAGACCTTCCTCAGCGGACAGCAGGAGGTCAACTGTACCCAGGACGGTTATAGCGGCGATACCCTTTGCTCCAACTGCGGACTCCTGCTCTCCTCCGGCATCGCCACCCCTGCTCTGGGACATGATGTGTATTACACCTCCAGAAATAACGGTATCCACAAGATCTCCTGCACTCGTTGCAAGTACTATGACACAGAGGTCTGTATTCCGGTGAATGGAGTTTGCCCCCTCTGTGGCTTTGTGACCGGGAATGGCGGAATTGCGGAAGAGATCAAAGATGGCAGGTATGTCATTGCCGCCAAGATCGAGAATGTATATTATGCCATGTCCACTGACTTTACCGCCAAGATCCCCGGCACCTCTATCCCCGTGACAGACGGTATCGTTTCTTACGAGGATTCCATTGGTTACGGAGTGAATATCAGCGCAGTAGAGGGCGGCTGGATCATTTACGACGATTCCGGCAACTGTCTCAAATACGGCTCCTCCACCAATTTGGGGAAAACCACCACCCCCTATGTTTGGAACATCGGAGAGGGCATCAATGGTACCCGTCGGATTTACGCACAGACAGAAGGAAGGGGTCTCATCTTCCGTGCCAAGGAGTATATGCAGTTTGGTGGCTATGCCTTGAGCAATGCCAAGGCGAATAGCACAGAATACTATGATGTAGAGCTGATTCCCGTGGGCAGTAGCTCCACCCCTGTACAACCCAATGTCCCCCAGCCTCCTCAGGAGCCGGATATTCCTGTTGTGGAGCTTAGCTCCGGATATTATGTCATTGCCGCAAAGGTGGAAAACAGCTACTATGCCATGTCCAATACCTTTGACAGCAAGATCCCCGGCACACCGATTTCCGTCACCAACGGAAAAGTTCCTGCATCTGAGGCCACAGAGCTTGCAATTGCCCTAAATGCTGTGGAAGGAGGCTGGACCATCGATGACCGCTACGGCAACTATCTGCAATACACCGGCTCCACCAATCTGGCAGGGGGCAGTGAACCCTATGTCTGGAGTATTACCTCAGGTGTCAAGGGAAGCTACCGTATTGCTTCTGCCGAGACAAGCACCCGTGGCATTGTGTTCCGTGCCAAGGATTATATGCAGTTTGGTGGCTATGCCTTGAGCAATATTCGGGACAGTGGTGTAGAATATTATGATGTAGAGCTTCTGCCTGTAGACGGTGTTCCGGAAACAGTGCCGGAGACTCTGGCTGTGAAGATCCAGCACTCTCTGAATCTTGCCAGTGATATTTCTATCAATTATGCGGTTGCCGCAAGCTCTCTGGAGGGCTACGAGGACTATTATCTGGAGGTGGTAGTACCTAAGTATGATGGAAACACCCTCATCCAAAAGGAGACCCGTACCCTACAGCCCATACTCAGTGGCAGTTATTATTACTTCACTCTGGACGGCATCACCGCAGTGCAGATGAACGATGTGCTGGATGCTACCCTCTTTGCTATGAAGAACGGAAAGCTCCTTTCCTCCGACACAGACTCCTACAGTATTAGCGCCTATGCCTACAACCAGTTGGGCAAGAGCTCCACGGGAGCAAGCCTCCTGAAGCTCTGCGCAGAGCTTCTGCGCTACGGCGCAAAGGCACAGCTCTATAAGGGCTACCGTACAGATGCCCTTGCAGACAGCGATATGACCGCTACCCACAAGAGCTATCTGAGCAATTTGGAGGATGTACTTTTCGGTGACACCAATCGTACCCTCAACGACATCGGCTCTCCTTCCGTCACCTGGGCAGGTAAGAGCTTGATCTTGGACTCCAAGGTCACTCTGCGTATGATCGCCAATTTGGGCAATTACACCGGCAGTATCTCCGATCTCTCTGTCCGAGTGACCTACACCAACATGGAAGGTCAGAATGTGACCGTAACACTGACAGACCCCATTGTGTACAATGAAGCCAACCAGCAATATGCCTTCGATTTTGCCGAGCTTCGTGCCGCAGAGCTGCGCAGAGTCCTGTCTGCCGCCGTCTATGCAGGGAATCAGCGTGTCTCCCCTACTCTGGAATACAGCATGGACACCTACGGCAACAACAAAACAGGCGCTCTCCTAACGCTGTGTCAGTCTCTTGTGGCCTACTCCGACGCAGCTCTGGAATATTTCAGATAAACGCAAATCGGCTAC
>JAFOZC010000062.1 GCA_017391305.1 Oscillospiraceae bacterium
ATTCCTGTGGTTCTCCAGCTCACGGCAGCTTTCCGTACCGCAGGCAAGCTGGGAAGGACTCAGCCGCTCACTGCACAGGCTCTCACAGCGGTAGCTCATATACTCCTGAGTCTTTGCGCCGTAGAGGAGAATGTCCACAAGGAGACGGCGGAGGGTCTCATAGCTCTCCATACCCTCGGTCTTGCCCAGCATGTTGTAGCAGTAATCCGCCACGGAGTAGTCACGGCTCTCGGAGCGGTAGAGCTTTCCACCGTAGGAAGCGTAAAGGGTAGCTGTCACGATATCCCCGATCCGATGGGGGGCAATGTTCCGATAGACGAAGACATATTTCCCATCCTGCAGGCTATACTCTCTCAGAGTCACCGTAGCTCCGTTGTCCTCGATCACCACATAGGGCTGGGTGAAGCCATTTGTTTCCAAAAGCTCTCTATTGACCTTGTAATTGATGGCAAGGTCGGATTGCAGGGAAACGGAAGCCCCTGCAAAGGCCAAGGCTACATTCTCAGCACCGTAGCGCTCTGCCACAGGCTGTCCGCAGTCCTCGCAGTAGCAGATATAGGTCTCGGGACGTTCGGGACTTGCCTCACAGACCTTGTGCCAAGGGCCGGGGCTGTGGTCATGGGAGGGGCGGTACTGCTCCTCTAACAGGGCATCCACAAGCTCTGCGGTATTGCCCTCTACCACAAAGGAGATAGGCTGGAAGCTGTCTTCGGGAAGCTCCACATGGCTATCTCGCAGGACTCTTTCCTCCCCGTTCGCCACCTGAGCAGGGGAGACCTGAGAGGATGCCAAGGCAGTGGGCTTCTCCTTGAAGGCTACCTTGATATCCGTGATGGACAGGAGCTTCTGTGAGGCATCACTGCTGTTTTTCCCCGCAATGTTTTGAATGACCACATAGATGGAATGCCCAATGACTTGGCCACTGCTGTCACGGATCTCCCGGAAGCGCTCCTTCCACATGGGGACGGAATAGTACTGCGCCGTACCTGAGGTTACGGTATGTTCAAAGGGATGATAGCTGTCATTGGCGCTTGCCGCCAGATTGACGCGGAGGATACCGCTGCTTCCGTCAACGGTCTTGCAACCGATGTCAACTCTGTCGGGAAGCTGCTCAGAGCTCACCTTCATGATAAATGCAATGGCCTGATTGGGCCCTAAATAAACCTCGTTCTTCGGGCCTACCTTGTTGTAGGTCTCGATTGCGGAGGTGATCCGACTGCCCGTTGTGTCGCCCTCTTGAGTAACGGTGTAGTCAAGGAAAACCGCTCCCGGTGCTTCTCCGTTCAGAGCATGGAAGTCCTTGGCGCTGAGAAGGATATCACGAACCTCCTTGATGATGGGATGAGCCTCTGCATCGGCGCAGTAAGCACGGTAGGCTATGGCAGCATCCCCTCTACCGTTGGGGGCAGGCTCCTGACTGACATCAATGGGATCATAGATCCGCAGGGCATCCAGATAGAACTCGTTGCCACGACGGAGAAACTCAAAGGAGGAATTGATCACGTTGTTGACCATCACGGATACATAGTATGTGCCGTGAGCCAGATCCTGAACAGAGACCACAGGGATCTGGTACAGCTCCGTTTCGCCCTTTTGCTGAACGGTGAGGGTCTTAATGGGGGTCAAGCGGTTGTGATCCTCATAGATCTCCACACGGATAGTTCCGCCCTTTGCCCCGGTGCGTCCGATGATGTCGAAGCCCGTTCCCGTAAAGGTGAAACCGCCTTCCGTGTAATTGTCGGGCTCGCTCTTGGGGTCTCTCTCGTTATTGCTATTGAGTTTCCAAATACCGTTCCCCTCCACATACAGGCTCTTGCCGTTGGAAAGCTTGTTGTCGTTGTCATAGGAGTAATCCCGTCCGTAGGCGCTGTCCACGGGAGCTTTGTGTTCCGGCCCAATGTAAACATAGTCCACGGTGAGAATGCCGGGCTTCCAGTTGGGGTCGTTCTGCCCACTGCGCTCCGCACTTTCCATACCGCCGAAGAATACGCGCAGACTGTTGATGCTGTCATAGTTTCGGAAGGACAGGGTCGTTACATTATTGCTGACGGTATTATTGGGATTGATCCGAAGACGCATGGTCATATAGACCTCATTGTTGAACAGATCCGTATGAATGTCTGACTTAGTCAGGAATTTGGCATTAACCAGAGAATTCACGCCGTTTCCCTTAAACTGCAGGGTCAGGTAGGGGTAAACGGTCTCCACAAAATCGGGATTGTAGATGAAGCTACCGTCACTGTTCTTGGGATAATGGGTACCGATGACCAGATCCTTCAGCTTGAAGCGTACCTGCAGTACCTCCGCATGCTGGGGATCGTAGTTCAGGGGAGTGTTGTTCGCCGCAGTACTGCTGTAGGTGTCAAAGTACATATCGGGATATTGATTGACACGGCTTTCCTCCTGACCGGGCAGGGGCTTACCGATGAGCCGCAGAACACCTTCTTGGTTGTCGATCTGCCGTTTATCCACCTTGTGCCAGTGCTGGACGAACCAGTGATCCTCTACAGCTGCAGGATCGTCAAAGTTCACTCCGCCGTAAACAGGGGACTGATACCTGAGCCGATCCTCCGGGCGGTTTTCAAAGCCGAAGAACAGCACATCCTCATCGCCCACATAATCCCCGTAATAGCCTGTATGCTGTCCGTTGTTGATTCTGTCCTGAACATTATCCGGGGTACTGCCATTGGCATCGTCCACCTTTTCTGTCCATTGGGTCTGCCGTTCAACACCTGTGATCTGGGCTTTGCCGTCAACAGTTTCCGTGATAGAGGTCTTTTTCATAAGAGAGATGCTGTCTGTAAAGCTCTCTGCCTCATAATAGACCATGGTTGCGGGTAGGATCTCGATTGCTACCATGAGATACCATGTGGTGGAAACTCCGTTTTCGTGGATCTCAAGAACGGCATTGATCTTTTCGATTTCTTCCAGCATACGGGTGAGGGTGAAACGGAAGACATTTCCATGATAATCGTGGATGCCGTTGTCGGAAGCGTAGGTAGACCCTTCAGAGGTCAGGAGCATGCCACTGGGCTTGTAATCGGAGATCTGACCGTGACTGCCCTGCAGATTCATGCCGATATAGGAGGCGGTAGCACCCTCTGCAAGAATGACGTGGGACATAATATCCGAATATTTGAATTCAACGGGTTTGCCGTAATCCAACACGATCTGCAGGGGATCGTGTACCTTACTTTCCATGATTTTTGCCTGTACGCTGGTAGAGGCAACACCCAAAAGACCTGCGCCTATACTACCGTCCTTCAGTACGGGGTAGCAGACGGTAGTGACTTCATTGGTATATGTTCCCACGGAAGCGTAAACAATGTGATGGAATCCGGAAATGCTGATCCTGACATTACAGGGGAGACCTAACTCTAAGAGTGACATAAGCTGATCGGCGGTTAGTCCGGTGATGGTATAGGCTTGTTCTGAAAGTGGAATGGTACTGACGGAATTGCAACCGTCTTCAATGATGCCGTACAGATCGTCAAATTCAGTTGCGCTCATGACTTGGGGAGTAGCGTTTGTATACGCTTTGGTAGCGGGGTCATAGGCGGTATAGGTAATGGTCAGATTAGCGACTTTATCCTCCAAAGTATTGCCATCGACGAAATCTCCTAAAGTAAGAGATTCTGCACTGAGATAAGCGTCTAATTTGTCGTTGCGGAAACTGAGATTTGCAACGGGATAGTCACTCCGGTTCAGCAGGTGGAAGGCAAAGCCTACATCCGTGCCGTCTGCAACGATGGCATTGTTAGAAATGATAGCACCGGTTTTGTGATCTGTCTGAGGCTCTGTGGTAACAGCCTGTGATGCCATGAGGTCGATGTTGGTGCTGAAATTCAGGTTGATCTCACTGGTATGACGGTCTACCAGGAACATGTCAAAGGTACACACATCCCCGTCAACCAATCCCAAGCTATCTGCAATATCATTGAGCGTACAGGTTCGGGTGGTAGCAGAATGCATACCGCCTACGTCACAGGCTATAGAACCGTTTATGTAGAAGTATACATCATCATCACCCTTGAAGGTGAATTCCAGATTCTTACCCTTATGATAGACGAAGACGCCATTTGCATGGATCATATAGTCATAGTTCGAGGTGGCGTTTGTAGTCGTAACGCTTCTTCCGTGAACGATGCCCGTAGTAGTAGGATGATAGATGCCGGGTTTTTCAAAGCCCAGCTCTCCAACGGCATTGAGCTTGGGAGAGAAGGATAGCTTCGGGTTGATGGTATTAAACAATGTGCCGGAGATGGGATCTCTACCAACATCGGATTCGGAGGTGAAGCTATAATATCCGTTTGAGCCCCTTATGAGGCGAATAGAAGTTAATTCCTCTACTACGGTGTTGTAAGTCAGAGGCTTTCCGTCCGGTCGCTTCAGAACAGTACCGCTTTCATCTACCAGTGGATCGGATTCTCCCACGGAACGCCAGATATTGTTCAGCATGTAGTATGCTAAGTCAAAGGCTGTGGTAACCTGAGTGTATTTGAGGATACCGCCGTTTGTACCTTCTACTGTTCCGTCTAAGCCTTGGTTCAAACCGACTTTTTTCAGCGTATCGGACCATGATCCTAAGCGAGTGGTCATATCCGTCGTTCCGAACCCTGCTGTGATTTTGTTCATGAAAGCACTGTTCCAGTTTGCGCCGTAATAGCTTGCCTTAAAATCTGTAGGCGTATGGGCAGTATCGCCGAAGGCATATAGCTTCTGTGCGATGCCATGAGCGATATAGGTTACGGTTTCTTCTCTGTAGATCAGTTGTCCGTCCACCAATTCCGGCAGAGTCAGATGTTCTACAACAGTACCGTCGGAAGTTTTAAAATCGCTACCGGCACGGGGGAGGCTTGCTCCTGTCAGCGCATTGGTAATGCCGGGGGAACCGGATGACAGAGAATAGGGATTGCCCGAGTTATAATTGTCAAAGAGAATACCGTCTGCGCGGAAGTCCAGAACCTCGATAGGAAGATCGATATAGTTGCTGAAATCATCGGTCACTTCATAGTATGCCAGCTTGTCGATGATATTTTTCAGCTTTTGCGCCTGGTAGTTACGGGCATTTTCGACTTTCGTTTTTGTAGTACCGGTACAGGGAACAACAAACCTTATACCATTATTGTTTTCACGGAAGAGTTTTTTGCTATCGGTCACACATTTTTTGAATTCTGCATAGAGATCTGCCGGGAATTGGCCTAATCGGTTATTCCACCTGAGATATTTCTCTGCGATCTCAAGTTCTTTCTCTAACTGTATAGCACAGGGGTACTCCGATCGTAATATGTATACACGGAGGATATAGGACTCCATTGTGCTTTGAGAATTATTGGTGGTATTATCGCTCCCTTCTCCGTCGAAAGATATATTGAAACCTCGTAGAGTATAATCATCCCACCAATCGCTACCGGTGCTATGGAGATTATGGTGGGTCTCGCCGGGTCTGGGGTTGGCATCGGTGTTATTCAGGGTACTGCCATTTATCCAGCCTTCCTGACGGACTTTGTATCCGGTTCTGATGGAGATCAGGCCCTTGTTCACAGGGAGCATATCCTTAGTGATTCTGCGATCGTTAAATGGTGTTGTTTCATTTTCTCCTGTGGCAGGGTTATAAGTTGTCACAGAAGCAGGGAGCTGGGCGCCAAAGAATTTACCGGCATTGGCTGTGGTGGTGGATTGCATTTGATGAGTTTTGTTGGAATTCCAGTACATGTCCTTCGTATAGACGAGATCTAACTGGTAATAGTGCTCCAGTACTCTCTCAATGGGAACATAGATACGGAAATAATGGTTTACATCCCCGGCGCTGAAATCCGAGGACCAGTCGCTGTCATCGTCTTTAGAAATATTAAAGGCTCGTTTGGTGTAACTGCCCCACCATTCCTCTGTAACGATGACATAGGTATCATCCACTTCAACGGGACGGGTACCGGTTTGCTTTTTGTTGTCCACGACCCAGCCTTCCGGGCGGTAGCGGTAGTTAGCGTAACACACAATGATAGAGCCCACGGGTAAATAGGTATTATAAGCTGTGGTGCCGGTTTTAGAGAGCTTGTTGGTACAGATGTATTGCTTTGCGTTACTTGGGGATGTTGTTGTCGTTGCCTTTTCTGTATGGAAATCACCGGTGGAATGCCAGAATTGACTTTTGTAATTGCCGGGAGAGATCTGCACAAAGCCCCATCCGGGATCCAGCTTCGGTGTTCCATTACTTTGGTTCACATAATGGGAGCTTGTCTTTGCCAGAGGTGTTTTATAAGCAAAATTGACAGCTTCGATGGCAAGGAACTTTTCTTCACCGTTGGCACTCAGAGCAGTTGATGTGGACTTCCATGTGACCGCATTGATATCCAGACCGGTCAATTCCTTTACCCACATGAGGGCGGCAGTATATCTACCGACACCGTAAGACAGATGATAGCCGTCTCTGGTCAATTTGTCGCCCAAAATGGAGCTTCTGAGATTCTGGATCGCAGTACCGGTGGGAATAATGACCTCGATATCCTTGTTGGGAACGACCTCACTGTTAACGGCCTCAATGATTTTATTGTACATTGTGGTTTGATTATTGCTGTAATTTGCAAATCCGCTGTGGCTTGAATCTGCCTGATAAGCCCAGGTCATGTGCCATGCCAGCTTAGTAGCTTCGGGATTTTTCAGTTTGCTTTTTACATAGGCAATCAGATTTGTCAAATTGCTGCCGTAGGTAGTGGCTTGTCCGCTGTTGGGGCTGGCCTGCTGCAAGGTAACAAAGTCCCAGCTACGCTCTGTCAGGGCGGTACTCATTTTGACATTGCTTGTACTTGACCAGGAACCGCTTGTGTTCTTGTAGTAGGTATAGGATGCGGAATCATTGTTGGCATTGCCGAGATGTGTCGCCAGTGTACAGCCACCGATGTACAGATTTCCCAGATACATTTTGCTGATTCCAAGGTTATTGGCGATCTGGTAGAAATATTCCATAGCATCGGATGAGAAACTGTTACCGATGGCCAAGATGGAAAGCGTACCGTCCCCGTCATTGTCCCAGGACGACACTGTACCTGCAATGCGTGTCTCCGAAGGCTTCTCAGACGGGAGCTCGTTGGCTTCTGCCTGTAGTAGTCCTGTAGGAAGAAGACCTGTCAGAATGGTCAGTAGGAGAAACAGTGCCAATAAGCGTTTTCCCCATTGCTTCAGTTTCATACTTGTACCTCCTTGGTATTTATATTCGATTTATTTTATCATAAATATTGAAAAGATACAATATGTTATGGAAAAAATCTCAAGAATTTTACAGGAAAAACCGCGAAAAAACTATCACATTGCAAAGAATACACCCAATTCCCGCAATATACGGGAATTGGGCGTACTTTTCAGTTTTTAAAAGAATTTTGATCTCTGAGATCAATGCTTAGCGGAAGAAAGCCGCCGCGCTGTCGCTGTAGGCGAACAGGGCCTTGCAGAGCTGTCCCAATGTACCTGTTTTGTTACTGCCGTAGCTTTCTGCGCTGTAGGTCAGGGTGCAGGACAGGGGAGTGTCTGCAAGGTAGATCTGCATTTCCGCTACGGTTCTCAGCTCGGACACAGGGAGCTCATGGAAGCTGAAGGCATAATATCCCATCTCTTCATGATATAGCCTTGCACCGCCGATCCATGCGGTCAGGGCCTTGCCGTCCATATCTGTATAGGATACCTTAAGTCGCAGAGCTTCCGCAGAAATTTCGGGATCTGTCACAGAGAACACAAGGGTCAGACCCACCTTGGAGGTCAGATCTAAGGCCTTGCCCCTCCATACTGCCACAGGCTCTGTAAATTCGTTTCCGATTCGGTCGGTTTTGAGGAAGCTGACCTTTTCCAAATCCGTGAGATAAGCCTTCTGGCTCTCGGTGAGTCGGCTGTCTGCCAGGGCATGGATACGGTAAGCCTTATAGCTTTGGGCAAGAGCGCCGTATCTAAGCAGATCTGCACACAGGCGCTTCAGCTCCGTGGAGCTGTTTTCCTTCCCAAGCTGAGTGTAAGCATACTGTGCCACACTGTAACGGTCGGTGGGGGAAGTATAGCACTGCTCTCCCGACCACATGGTAAGGGTGGCCTCCACAACATCGTTGATGGTCACTGCCGTCAGTCCGTCAAGGGTAAAGTAATAATAATCCCCTCTCAGCACAGGCTCAAGGCGGACCATTGTCTGATCATAGAGGACACAGTTGAGATAGAAGCGATCGTAAGCCTCCAGATGCTCTGCCCCAATGACATAGTTCAGGGAAATATCACTTGCAAGATTCAGAGAATGCATCAGAGAAATCTGACCGTCTATGATGACCCCCTGATCCTTGGGGACTTCTGTTTGATGCTGATAGACCTTGGCAATGGCATGGGTCAGCTTCTCGTCTACCAGGAAGCGGATGGGGGAGAGGTCTTCTGCACTCTTTTTCACAGGAGCTTCCGAGTCATCGAGGAAGGTAGGCTCGCTTTCATAGGCAAACTTCAGATCCGTAATAGACAGAACGCTGTCTTCTCCCGTATTGCTGATCACAAGGTAGAGATACCGCCCGTCAGCATCCCTTGCAAAATCACTTTCCTGAATGCTCAAAGCATAATACACCGCAGTGTTACTCAGAATATCCCAGGACTGTGTATTGACCGGGGAGCTGCTTTGACTTGTGGTGTGGGCAACCTTCAGGACGGGAGAATCGCTCATGTTGACCGCCTTTGCGGCAATGTCGATGCTCACAGGTGTTTCCTCCGTGTTCAGACACAGCTTGAAGGAAACGCTTTGCCCCTTGCTGAGATAGACCTCGTTCTTCGGGCCGATCTTCTCATAAGTGCTGATCAGCTTGGTAATATTATTTTCCACACTGATCCCTTCGTCCTCATCGGGGGCAACTTCGCGCTGATCAATATATACCCCACCTTCGGTGCTTCCCGTCAGGGAATGGAATTTATCTGCACTCAGGAGCGTGTCTCTGACTTCCTTGAAATAGGGATACGCTTCCGTATCTTTCGTATAAGCGGACAGGAGCTTTTCTTCCCCAGAGCCCTCCGTGGGATCTTCACAATGGATAGGATCGTAGATCCGAACGGCATCCAGATAGAACTCGCCCCCACGAGACAGTGCGGGAATGGAAACCTCCACAGGCTTATTCACACCGATGCTCACGCTGTATTCCCCGTAGGGAAGGTCATGGACACTGACAACGGGGATCTGGTACAGCTTCAGCTCTCCCTTGTTGTTCACGGTCACGGACTTCACAAGCGTACCCTGAGGATCCTTCACATCTACACGGATAGAGCCTTGGGTACTGCCACTGCGGCTAATAATGTCAAAGCCTGTACCCTTGAAGCTGAAGTTGGCATGGCTGTAGCTTGTTGCATTGTTGACATTGACACCCTTGCCGTAAATATACAGACTTTCTCCGTCTGAGAGACCACGGTCATCGGTATAGCTGTGATCGTATCCGTAGATATCCCGATCCGGCAGGAATTCCTCCGGGCCGACATAGATATAGTCTACCTCAACGATGCCCACCTCGCTGTTAGTTGAGCGTAAATTGTTGAAGCAAAGACGGACGGCATCAATGGTGTCTGCGTTACGGAAGGTGTTGTTTGCGCTTTGGGTAACGGTGACCCATTCTCCGCAGCTTACGATAGAGGGATCGGCCTTCACTCGGAAATAATCATTGGGAAGCACACCGTGACCGGGATCGGGAGTCCTGTTTGTCATGAAATACATCATGACCCAAGGGCCTTCACTGCTGTTAATGGTGGTACAATTGCTGAACCTGAAACGAACCTGCACAAAATCTCTCCCCGTGGGGATATAATTCAGTGCGGGAACTAAAGGATTGCTGACTTCAACGGTCTGGGCGAAGGGATTACAATTGGCGTCATTGTTATTGTTATAAGGGGCTTTTATGAGCATCCTCATACTTCCGTCTTGGATCTCTACGGAGCTCTTGTTGGGGTTACTGTACCAACGAGCGGCATTGTCGTAGTTGGTGTGGAAATACATGGCTTGATCGTAATGCCTGTTACTGTCTGTATTGTCGTTAAAGCCGAAGTAAAGAACATCGTCCCGTCCGTAGTAATCGTTGGTAGTTTTCACATATCCCGTATCCTGAGCTTGGGAAGGACCTATGTAGAAATAATCTATGTAGTATGTCAGAAGTCCGTCCTCCGTGCTCTTCACCCCACCGAAATGGATCTGCACAGAGGTTATGATCTGGGAGGCATACCACAGATCGCAATCTATGGGGAAGGTCACGGTGTACCAGTCTCCCGAGGCTGTTTTCTCAAAATCATAATTGTAGTGTGTATGATTTTCATTGGGAGCGTCGACGCCGTCATTGCTGAAATACAGACCCACAAAGGCGGAGTCCGAGTGAACCTCCTGCCCACCCAGGATCTTGAACCGTACTTGGCAATAATCCCGAACAGAGGGAATATAGCGCAGGCCATTGTTTTTGGGGCTTGTACCTGTACGGGCCCAGTTAATATAATTCGTGGTGTTGGCGGCATTCGTCACCAGCTTAAGACTTCCGTCTTCCAAAGTGGGAGCTGTGTTGCGATCGGGATTATAGTGCCAATTTCCTTGAAGATCATAGTTAGTGCCGAGATAGCATTCCGATTGATAGCGGTATTCTGCCGCGGAGCTCTGTTCAAAATCAAATAGCAAATGACCGCCTTGGGCAGAGGGCATCTTGCTCTTGGGACCCAGATAGATATAATCCACACTGCAATTCAAGGTAGAGGGATTGTTGAGACCCGTGGGTATGAATACCAGCCGTTTTATCGTTCCGAGCTCATCATAGGGAAGATAGGTTCTGGTTGAGGTATTGGCCCAACCGCCGGAATTGGTGGGCATGGGGAAGCTGACGGTATAGTACTTTTGGGTATCGATCTCACCCTCTGTCTCCACGATTTTGGAGTGAGCGATCTTATACAGATCGGTGCTGTTTCTGTATAGCTCTATATCAAACTTGATCACGCTCCGATTGGCCAAGGCAGACAGATCGTTGATTTTGAGCCTGACCTCAAACCAATCCTCCGGATCTGGCTTGTAGCTTAAGGAGGTAAATTCCGAGCCGGAAGCTCCTGTGGAGAAGTGTACCCAGGTGTCTGAATTGACAGGGGATGCGGTAAAATGCAAAGCGCCGTTTGCAATGTTTAATGTGTGGCCCGATGAACCGCGCCAGTTGGTATTTGCATCGAAATAAGTATGGTTGTAGTTGGGATTCTTATCATAGCGCAGACCGTCGGTCTCCGTATTACCGAAGCCGAAAAACAGCATACTGATGTCGTGGGTAGGATCGGGAGACCTCATATAGCGGTTCAGTTGCCCCTCGGTGAGCTTCTTCCTGTCATCCTGATAACGGCTTTCGTATTCCGTAACCACACCGTTTGCCGACTTTTCCTCATAGGTAAATTCCGTGCCTACAAAGTCCTCTGCCTCATAGTAGACATTTGTAGCGGGACTGATTTGGATCTCCACGATGGTGTACCACCATGCCGTAGCCCCGGAAGGGCCGATGGCGGCGGAAACGGAGTAAACCGCATTGACCCGATCCCGTTCTTCCAGAAAGCGTGAGAGGGTGAAGCGGAAATGATCCCCTCGGTTTTCATAGACTCCGTTGGGGGTTCTATAAGAATCTCCGTATTGGGAGCATTTGATATTACTGGGCTTTGCGGTCATGACAGTGCCGTGATCGCCACCTTCCATAAAGCCTAAGAAGGTCGCAACCGCACCGCCGGAGGTAGTGATGCTACGGGTAAGCTCTTCCATAGGGATCTCTACAGCCTTGCCGTAGTCAAGGATCAGCTCCAGAGGAGCATCTACAGTGAAGCTGGGTTCTTCGATGACCTGCACACTGCGCTTATCGTAGCCCGACAGAGCCACAGTCTGTACATCATATTGATCCAAGGAATAACAGTGGGTCTGTACATCGCTGATACTGCCACCCAGGGAAGTGGTGGCGGTTTGATGGGTGCCGTAGATCTCCATTTGCACATTGGCGGGAATGCCAAGCTCCAAGAGGGCTCTCAGCTCTGCCTCTCCCAAGCCTGAGATCTGATAGATCTGATTCGCCAAGGGAATGTTGGTGGCTTTGCTATGGACGGCCTGGGAAAGCATACGGTAGAATTCCGTATCTTCAAAGGCCACCCCTTCCGTCTTTTCGTATGTGTAGACCACAGGTGCGACACTTGCGTATTGGTGGCTTTCGGGATCGTAACTGCGGTAGGTAAGGATCAGGTCTTCGGCATTTGCCTTGCCGTTCAGCAGGATCTGGTCCTTGTTCAGTTTGACTCCCAGCTTTTCGTCATGAAAGGATACATGATTGACACCTAAGTCACTGCGGTTCAGGAGCATGTAGCTGTAACCGATCTCCGTGCCGTCTTCCACAACACTGCCTTCACGGATGGTTTCCACAGCCATTTCTGTCCCGGTATAGATATACTGCTCTTCCTTGGTCACAGCGGCGGCGGCCATCATATCGATATTGGTGGTGAAGTTCAGGTTAATGCCGGAGGTATGCCGATCGATGAAGAACATATCAAATGTGCAAATATCGCCGTCATGAAGATCCAATTGGAAAGCGAAATTGTTAATTTTACAGGTCTTTGTAACAGCGCTGTGCATACCGCCGATGTCACAAACAAGGACTCCGTTTACGAAGAAGTAAACATCGTCGTCTCCCGAAAATGTGAATTGCAGATCCTTGGCATCGTAGTAAACAAATACGCTCTTAACATGCAGACCGTAATTGTAATTGGCACGGGCGGCATAAGCTGTGGTGGAGCTGCCGTCGTGATCGGCCTTGATGCCTGTTTGGTCATTTCCGTACAGGCTTGGGTGTTCGAAGCCAAGGTCGGTCAAAATATTCAGCTGGGGAGCGGTGCCGTCGTCGGCATTGCCTGTGTTGAATACGATACCCTTGTTCAGATCACGACCCACATCTAAATTCGATTGGAAGGAGTAGTTGATGCCGTCGCTATTTTTGGTCAGTCGGAGGGTGTGCAGCTCCTTGGCTACCTTGTTGTAATAGACCGGATTTGACTCCTGCGTTCCTGACAGAACATCCTTTTCCTCTACGGGACGCCATAGATGATTGAGCATATAATATGCTAAGTCAAAGGCAGTTTGCACTTGGGAATAGCTCATGACACCGCCGTTTTTTCCACCGACCTTACTCAGTGTGTCTTCCCACGAGCCTTCATTGGCGGCGGTCCATTGGTTGGCTCTGCTGAGGAAGATATTGTTCCAGCTTGGATCAAACTTAGTGTCAGGTGCATCGTTAAATTGATGCTTTTTGATCAGGGCTCTGGCAATGTAGGCAACGGTCTCCTTTGTATACACAGGATATCCCTTCACCATTTCGTCCAGCATCAGCCCAACACGGGCGCCTGAACCGTCGTCCTTGCCGGGATGGGGGAGTCCTAACTCATTTTTTAAGGTGGTTTCATCTGCGCTCCCTCTTGTAGACAGGGTATAGGCGGTCACATTGTTCTTGCTCTCAAACAGCAGTCCGTCTGCACGGAAGTCCAGCACGGTCATAGGAAGATCCAGATATTTGGAGGAATTTGTACTCATATTATTGAGTGCGGCCCGATCCGCAGCTTCCTTATTCAGCATGGTGATGCTGGATGTCAATATGGTACAAAATGCACGGCACTGCTTGACGAACGCATCGTCTGTAGAAGTTTTTGTGTAATTATCATTGTAGTAATCAATGCACTGCTGAACTGTAGTCAGGTAGCCGTTATACGCTTCCGTAGAATAGGCACCGGATGCATTTCCGGCTCTGAGGAAATTGGTAACGGTAGAACCCTTGAGGGTATTGTACAGCTCCAAGGTATGAGCGGTGATCCGATACAGATACCAGTTGGTGTTGAAGGTGTTTTTGTTCCAGGGCCATCCGGATACATTTCTGTCACCGTAATTGTTTCGTCTGATCTGATTCGGAGTGGCGGCAGTCAAGGTGTAGGGATTGTATTCAAAAGCTGTGCTGGGGGCGTAGGTGTCCACACCAACCCAGTAGGAATATGGAACTACCGCTCCGTCACTATCGGTCGTGCCGTTATAATTGGTTTTATAAAGCTTGAAGTAATTATCACTTGTGCTGGGGGTAATGAGCATGGGATAAGTTCCGTTACCTGCGGAGTTTGTTTCATAGACATTAAAGTTCAAGAATTTTCCGTTACTGAACTTGATGTTATATGTATATTTGTTGAGGTCGCAGTCTACTTTTGCGGGTTCATACACATTCATCAGGGAACCGATTACCTTGCCTTTATAGCTTCCGTAAGAAATCGTGTTCGCAAGATTATCTCTCAGGGTATTGTTCAGGGTTTTCTTCAAAGTGTCGTCAATTTCATAGGTGTTGCGGTAGATATTGACAGCGTGTGTGAGGTCTGCTTCGGCGGAGTCGATTTTTACACGGTTGTTACTGATAGAGATGGGAAGGGTTTTGAGGCCGTTCTTCTGTGCGATTGAGTTGGCGGTAGCGGAATTATTCAAGGCTAAATAGCCGTAGGTTGCTCCTCGCGATCTGTGATCAATGGTTCTGTTTGCACATACCAAGAAGTACAGCCCGTTAAGATTGTCCCAAGGGGCTTTGACATGAGTGACGCTTGGGATCAACAGGCTGTTAATTTGGCTTAGTAGATCGGAGGTGCTTGGGACGGCTATCTTGGTAGCCGGCTTGACCTCCCCTGAGTTTATTCCTGAAACGGGCAGATCGGCTTCCGTTGCCTTAGCCTGCACAGGGAGCATCCCTATGAGGATAGAAAGCAACAAAAACAGCGCAAGGCATCTGCGATAGTGCGGGTATGGGCTCATCATTTTGTCTCCTTTATTATATTATTTGTGTAATACTGATCCGTGAACAAACAACAGCGCATCTCTCAAAATCACTTTAGGAATTTGTAGAGATGCAACTGATGTTATGTTATTGTTTCCGAGGCAGATAGTAATCATCTGCCTGACGGAAATAGGGGCATCTGCCCTTGTTGTGGGTCATGATCCGATACCATTCGTCCTCGTCTAAATCTTGGGAGCAATAGTATTCGTCATTTTCCTCGTCGTAGTTATAGCACCAGCATTCTTCGCAGTTCATGCTACTACCTCAGCGGAAGGGATTGCCCTTGTCGTCATAGACCTCGATCCTGCGGCAGGTGGCGTGATCGGGCTTACATTGGGGAAGGAGGCTCTCTATGGCCTGTACCAGCAGTAGGGGATTGAGAGGGGGATTCTGGGCGCTGACCATGCAGTCCATGAGGATGCGATCCTCCTTTTGCACAAGGGAAGCGGAGTAGACAAGGGGCTTGATATCCGTCTCCTCCGGCCCACGCTTGGTGCGCTTGACTACCTTGATCTCCGGGGCGGCAAAAAGCTCCGTGATCCGCTCCGCTGTCCCTTCGGGAACACCCCTGTCGTAATACAGGGTAAGCTCTGCCTGTAGCATAGTAAGATACTTGGTCTTAATGGGGCTGTCATAGACCCTCAGCACACGGATGCCCTGAGGCATGACCTTGTTTAGCTGCTCCGGGCTAATGGGGAGCTTGCTGTCCAGCTCATATTCCAATATCTCACAGAGGCTCTCCGTTCCCACACTCAGGGGCAGGGGCATGGAGACATAGGCATGGGGGGTATAGCCCTGAGAGTGATGGAGCAGTACTCCCGCTCTGCGGAAGGCTCTCTGCATCAGCCGCATGGTGTCTAAGTGAGACATCCACACCGCCTTTCCTGTTTTCTCAAAGAGGATCCTATCCATCGCACTTGCCTCCCTTCAGAAGACAGTTGGCACCGCAGGCACTGCACTGTGTGCGGCAATCGGGGGTGGTTTGGGAGGCGTATGCACGCTTCCGCTCTGCCTTGAGGTAAGCCTCCTGCACACCGTCGGAGATGAGCGCCCAAGGCAGAAGCTCCTCTTCCTCATAGCCCCTGACGGTATAGAAATTCGGGTCAATGCCACAGTCGGCAAAGGCATCCAGCCAAAGCTGATAGTTGAAATATTCGTCCCAAGCATCCAAACGCTCGCCCTTGGCAAGCACATTCTCCAGGAGCTTGCCCAAGCGTCTGTCTCCACGGGCCAGCACAGCCTCCAAACGGCTCACATCGGCGGCATGCCAGTTATACTCGATGCTCTTAGAGGGCATATTCTCCTTCAGAAGTCTCTGACGGCGGATGTACTCCTCAGGGCTGATCTGCTTCTCCCACTGGAAGGGGGTGAAGGGCTTGGGGACAAAGTAGGCAGTGGCAACATGGATGCGACAGCCACGCTTCTTGTTGCTTGCATGGGCTCTCCAGGTCTTCAGGATCTTGTACACCAGCTCCGCAATGCCCAGAACATCCTCGTCGGTCTCTGTGGGAAGGCCTAACATAAAGTACAGCTTTACATTATTCCAACCGCCCTCAAAGGCGATACGGCAGGTCTCTAAGATCTCTTCCTCCGTTACATTCTTGTTAATGGCATCTCTCAAGCGCTGAGTGCCTGCTTCCGGGGCAAAGGTCAGACCGCTTTTCCGCACCTGCTGGAGCTTCAGCATCAGCTCACGGGAGAAATTGTCCGCACGCAGAGAGGGGAGGGACAGGTTGATCTTTCTGGGGGTGCAGTAGTCCAGCATCTCTTCTGCCAACTTGGGAAGCTCCCGATAATCGGAGGTGGACAGACTGGACAGGGTGATCTCGTGACAGCCGGAGCTTTCCAGAGAATCAATGGCTTGCTGCAGCAGAGTCTCCGGCGAACGGGGACGGACAGGACGGTAGGTAAAGCCTGCCTGACAGAAGCGACAGCCACGGATACAGCCACGCATGACCTCTAAATTGGCTCTGTCATGGACGATCTCCAAATTGGGGACGATCATATCCGTGGGATAGTGGGCGCTGTCTAAATTCTGAATGATCCGCTTGGTGATCCTTTCGGGAGCGCCCTCGGCGATCTTGATCTCCTGAAGCCTTCCGTCCTCCTTGTACACATGCTCATAGAAGGAGGGAACATATACGCCCTCAATGTGGGCTACCTCTTTTAAGAAGGCCTCCTTGCTCCACTGCTCCTTCTTGGCCTTGCGGTACAGCTCCAGAATCTCCGGGGTCATTTCCTCTCCCTCTCCGATGCAGAAGAAGTCAAAGAAGTCAGCCAGAGGCTCCGGATTATACATACAAGCGCCCCCTGCAAAGACCATTTGGTTCAGACCCTTCCGATCCCTTGCGTGGAGGGGAATGTTCCCCAGCCGAAGCATATTGAGGACATTGGTATAGCTCATCTCATAGCCGATGGTGAAGGCGATCATGTCAAAGTCTGTCAGGGGATCACCGCTTTCCAGACCGTAGAGAGGCAGACCATGTTCCGTCATAGCCTCTTCCATATCTCCCCAGGGAGCAAAGACACGCTCACACCACACACCGGGCATTTGGTTCATAATGGCATAAAGGATACGCATTCCCAAATTGGACATACCGATCTCATAGGTGTCCGGGAAGCAGAAGGCTACCCGAAGGTCCACTTCCTTCTTGTCCTTTATGATCTCCTTATATTCGCCTCCCACATATCGGGCAGGCTTCTGTACATTGGGTAGGATTCGCAGTAATTTCTCGTTCATTTCTCCAATAATGCGGTCAAATACTGACCGTACTCCGTCATTTTTAATTCTTCTCCGATTTTGGCGATCTGCTCATCGTCAATGAAGCCCTTCTCCCAGGCGATCTCCTCGGGGCAGGCCACATACTGACCCTGACGGGACTGAATGGCTTCTACATAGTGGGCGGCACTGAGCATGCCGGAGGGAGTTCCCGTGTCCAGCCATGCCATGCCTCTGCCCATAAGCTCCACATGGAGCTTGCCCAGCTTCAGATATTCCTCGTTGAGTCCCGTGATCTCCAGCTCTCCGCGGGCAGAGGGCTTCAGGGTACGGGCGAGCTCAACGGCCTGTCCGTCATAGAAGTACAGACCGGGAACGGCATAACGGCTCTTGGGCTCTTTGGGCTTTTCCTCGATGGAAACCACGTTGTTGTTCTCGTCAAATTCCACCACACCGAAATCACGGGGATTCATGACGGGATAGCCGAAAATGGTAGCACCCTCCTCTCTGGCTACAGCGGCCTTTAAGAGGCTCTCAAGCTGTGCGCCGTGGAAGAGGTTGTCTCCCAGCACCAGACAGGAGCGATCTCCGTTTATGAAATCTGCGGCGATGAGGAAGGCATCTGCAATGCCTCTTGCCACATGCTGTACGCCGTAGCAGATATTCACACAGAACTGAGAGCCGTCACCCAGACAGCGGCGGTAGCTCTCTACATCGGGGGGAGCGGTGATGATCATAATGTCACGGATCCCTGCCCGAAGAAGGACAGACAGGGGATAGTAAACCATAGGCTTGTCATAAATAGGCAGGAGGGGCTTGGAAATGGCTTTGGTCATAGGGTACAGACGGCTACCCTTGCCGCCGGCTAAGATGATACCTTTCATTTGTCGATCTCCTTTGATTTATATTTTATCGTATACGCGAAGTCCGCAGTTTGCATAGAATTGCCGCCGCAGCTCTAATGTGTCCTTGTCTGTGTGTTCCACAGCCTTCAGCTCATCCTTGAGCTTGTGCCTACGGAAGAGCAGGGCCCGAAGGGCTCTCCAAATCCACAGGAAGGGGAGCAGGATCGGGCATTTTCTCAGAATGGGGAAAAATCCCACCATAGTCTCACGGGGAGGGAAGAGTCGAGCCAGGAAATACTCTGAGCCTTGGCCGTTGGCAAGGATCCTGTCCGTGGCACGCTGACTTTCGTTGCCGAAGACACCGCTGCCTAAGATGTATTCCCCAAGCTCTTGGGTGAAATCATCCCAAGGAGCGTCCTCGAACCAGCTTTCCCACAGCTTTTTCAGTTGCTTGTGGAACTCCCACAGATCCAGCTCCCTAAGCCGCTGTTCCAACACACTGTCTTCCAAGCTCCAAGCGCCGTAGCACACATACAGATCCGTTAGCTGACGGACGCCTACGCCGCCGTAGATGAAATGCTTGATAAAATGAATGAGAATGTACACATAATGCTCCAAGGGAGGAAGTCTCCTGACATAGGAGAAGCCCTCACGGCAGGGGGCTCTGTCCATGAGCCCCTTGGAAAATTCTCGACTGGCCTCATGGAAGCCCTCTCCCTCCAGAGACTTGTGGATCTCATAGTTAAGCCCCAAGGGGCTGACATAGACATCCGTGTCGGCGGCATCCACCTTGTGGAAGACAAAGCCCAGCGCCTCCAGAACCTTCCGTACACTGCCTTCCGTTTCCTCCCTGACCAGCAGATCCGCATCGGACATGAAGCGAAGCTCCGGATAGGGATACAGGGACTTGATCTCACAGCCCTTCAGGGGAAGGACGGATATTCGGGCTTCCTCAAAGGCGGCGAAAATCGATTGAAGCTCCTTGTTTTGCAGGCTCTCTCTGGTAGCGGCGGTGAAGGAGCGCTTTTTCATCTCCCGAAGGATGGGATCTGTCATGGGCAGGAGCTTCTTCAGGGGAGGGTACAGAAGCCCTGTTACCGAATGCCCCTCTGCCAGAGAAAGGATAGCACTGTAGTCCGGCTCCTCCAAGACAGGCTGAGTGTGGGGACGAACCGCCCCTCTCAGCAGGGCAATAAAATTCCGTTTCTGTAGCTCCAAGGCCTTACCTCCCAACAGCGTTCTTACAGGGAGAAATCCACATCGTCATATTCCGAGAAATCCTTGGGCTTGACCTTGGCAGGGACACGCTTCAGTGGGTCGTACTTGAATTTCCTACAGCTATCATTCTCCGTGACGATGCCCTTTTTCGAGCAGATGAACTTTTCGTCATCAAACTTCACAGACAGCGTGCAGTAGGCGCAGTTTTTCTCAATATCTTTCCGAAACAGCATAGTGATCCACCTCGTTATATAGTCTCACCATACATTATAACGCAAGCGCCCCTTTTTTTCTACCCCATTTTTTATAAAAATAGCAGGAAAGAGAAAGAATTCCTGTGCAGATACAGAAAATTTTCCAACCGCCGTATACAAACAGCCCTGCAAGCAGACCGCTTAACACCCCGTGAGATGCCTTGTTTCGCCAATAATCCTTGGGCTTCAGCCCTGCCCTCTGCCACAGACTCATGGCCTGCATGTGAACACACAGCCCACCCCAGCCCATGAACAGGGCGCACAGCACAAAGGCTCTGTCACCTTCGGTGAGCAGAGCAATGCCGTTACACAGCTCAAGCCAACCTACCGCCTGCCACAGACTCATGGGAAGCAGAGGCTTTATAAGTGCCGTCCCTACAGAGAACAGGATCACCACACCGCAGACTCTCAGCATGCCCTCGCAGGAAGCGGCAAGGGCATCATAGAAGCTACCGGCAAAGCCCTTCCTCTCCTTGGGAAGCTGTCTCAGCTCCCATTTTCCCTGCGGCTTCTGTCCACACAGCAGGATCAGGAGCAAGGCACTGAGCACATGGATCCCGTACAGCACAAGCCCCTTTCTTACACTGCCGAACAGCCCCAAGCCGATCACCGTCAGGAAAAAGCCGGGGCCTGAATGATTGCACAGCCCAAGAGCGGTGTTTGCCTCCCGTTTTCCTACAAGACCCTCCTCATACAGACCTACCGCCGTGGCTACCCCTGTGGGATAGCCCCCTACGAAGCCCATGACATAGGCAGGCAGACAGGGATGCTTCCTCCCCTTTGGCAAATAGGGCAGTAAAAGCTGGGTCAGGAAGAAATAGGGAAACAGTGCCGGGATCACCCGTCTTGCACAAAGGATTAACCCTTGGGAAGCCCCTGCCATCCCCACTTGGGGAAAGAGGATCAGCCCCATCAGGAGCAGAGCCAAAACCGTCAATATCATCTCATCACCTCACAAGAATCTATGCCCCTTGTCTGCATAGAATGTTAGGGGTGATCGATTTGAAGAAAAAATTTCATACCGCAACCGAGCCGTCCCACAGCCTGCCCACACAGCTTCTAAGGGGCTCTCCCGTCCTCTGCCTTCGGGGCAGGGGGGAGCTGAGGGTGGAGGATCAATACGGCATCCTTTCCTACTCCGAAGAGAGGATCTGCATCCGCACCAAGGAGGGAGAACTGACGGTTCTGGGTCAGGAGCTCTACATAGCCTCCATGAGGGGAAAGGAGCTATGTCTTCGGGGGAACATTTTTGCCATCCAATGGGAGTGATCGCATGAATCTGACACAGTATATACAGGGGATTTCCAAATACCGCCTGAAAGGGGCAGATATAGAGGGCTGTCTCAGCCGTTACGGAAGGGAGGGTCTGCCTCTTTCTGACATTCGGAAGGAGTCTGACTTCTCCTGCACCTTCCTTGCAGAGCCTACCTACGAGCCTCGGCTAAAGGCCTTGGCTTCCGGCACCTGCTGTGAGCTGTCCCTCCTTTGGCAGAAGGGACTTAAGAGGGATGCAGGCCGCCTTCTTCGCAGACCGGTCCTCCTTGCCTCCGTCTTCCTTGCCATTTTGTTTAGCTTCCTATTGCACAGACGGATCTTTCTCATAGACATCCCCCACAGTCCCGGGGTAGACAGCCACAGCATCCTACGGAGTCTGCAGAATCAGGGGATCAATGTAGGTTGCTCTGCAAAGGACTTGGATCTGCAAAAGCTGAAATACCGCCTTTTGCAGGATGTACCCGACTTAGCTTGGGTGGCAGTGAATCGCAGGGGGGGACAGCTCAGCATTCTGACCCTGCCAAGGGAGGAAGCTCCGGAAGGGCAAAGCCCCACCCCTGCCCACCTGATCTCCTGTACAGAGGGGATCATTACGGAGCTGAATGTCCATGAGGGCATGGAGCTGTGCAAGGTAGGCGACAGCGTTTCCAAGGGACAGGTGCTGGTATCCGGCATCGAGGATTACGGCCTATACCTACGGGCAGTACGGGCAGAGGGGGAGATCTACGGCAGGACTTGGCACACAGGAACGGTGATTTTCCCCTCCCAACAGCCCCAAAAACACTACACAGGGCGTTCGGAGAGCGTTTGGAGCATAATTTTTGGGAGAAAAAGAATAAATTTATCAGGAAACAGTAGCATTTATGGGGTACTTTGTGATAAAATGATAAGCACGGAACAATTCCGTCTGCCCTCCTGCCCCTTTCCCCTGTATTTGGAGCATACCGTCTATCTGGAATATACCCTGCAGGAACAGCCCTTCCCCCAAGGGCTTGCGGAGGAGCTTCTTGCCCAAAGCTGGCAGGAACAGCTTCTGGA
>JAFOZC010000063.1 GCA_017391305.1 Oscillospiraceae bacterium
AGAGGTGTTCCTCTTTTCCCTCTGTGGGGGTGCGGAGGAAGCCTGCGTAGATGAGCATGGCGGCGACGGTGAAGAACAGGGCCATAAGGTAGGGTTCTTCCCAGAGACTTTCAAAGAAGCTCTGGATCAGCGTTCCTATCATAGCTGTCAGCATACCGGCGCAGAGGGGCTTGTAACTGCTACGGGAGCTTCTGCCGCAAGCACGGGCTCCGTTCCAGAGGAGACCGCCCAGCATGGTCAGCAAGGCACTGAGTCCCAGATAGCCGCTTTCCGCAAGGGTCTTCACATAATAATTGTCCACATAGGTATATACGAACTGGAGGTTGACCTGATTCTGCATGGCAACGGCTCCGCCGTACATGCCGTAGCCCAGACCGCAGGGCCATACCTGATAGTCAGACAGGTACTTGAAGGCACGGGCCCAACGAACACCGCGACCCCCTCGCTGGTTGGAGGCACGGAATTCCTGGGTGAAGAGATAGCCGATACGGCTACGGACGAAGGGCAGGAAGCAAGCCACAAGTCCCCCTGCCAGCAGGAGGAAGAAAAGCTTCCGATCCACGATCAGGGCAAAGAGCACCGCCGCCACCACAAGGGCAAGCCATGCGCCTCGGGACATGGTGAACAGGCAAGCGCCGCACATACACAGACCGCAGAACCAATAGAAGATCTTGGCCATAGGCTCTTTCTTTGCATAAGCCATACCGATGGCCATAGGCGCAAAGAGGATCATATAAGCACCCATAATATTGGGGTTGCTGAAAATGGCAAAGACACGGGTGCGGACACTTTCTTCCGCCATATCCGTCCAGTTAGAGGGGATCTCTGTTCCTACGATGAACTGATAGATGCCGTAGAGGGCCAGAACCGTAGCAATGGCGATCATCAGCTCATACAGCCGCATAAAGTCCCGATCATCCCGAATCAGGCGAACCACCAGGAAGAACAGGAGCAAATACTGCATAGAGGCACGATAGCCCGTGATGTTAATGTGTCGGTACACCGATGAGGTCCAGATCAGCAGCAGCGCCCCTGCCAAAATATAGAATGCCACAAGGAGATCCACAGGATTACTGCGGCTTCTCTCTGCCTTGGACTTACCCATTCTCTGTACCACGATCCACAAAGCGCACAGGAGCATCAAGCCCTCATCCCAAACAGAGGCAAGGGCTCCCATTTGCAGAATATCTCTCAGCACATAGTCGATGATGGCATAGCTGCCGATGCAGGTCAGAAGGAGACCTGTCACCCCTCTGCCAAGGAGAAGCCGCAGGAAGAAGCTCCGCTGCAAATAGGGAAGCAGGGTCCGGGCATAGAAGCTATTGCGATAGCTCCTGCGGAGAGCACCGCCTATGGCATGGAGCTTCTCGTTGCTCCTTTCACCGAAGCGGTAAAGGGCGGAGTTCCTCATAGCAGGTTCCTTGCACAGGAGCTTGGCAAAGAAGCCATAGGTCCATGAGGACATCCACTGCTGTCGGAAGAAGCTGCCGATTTTCCCGAGGAAGCTCCCGCGCAGCCATGCATAAACTACGGCGCAGAACCGCCAGAGGAAGCTTTCTGTCAAATATCTGTTCATTTGGACAGCTCCGTAACGGCGACGATGGTTCCCTCGGTCTCCATGCCCATAGTCTTGGCGGTATAGCCCTTACCGATGCGGATCTCCTGGGTGCCGATGGAATAGTTGCCCTTGGAAAGGACAGCATTGGCCTCTACGGTCAGGCGCAGATTCACAAAGCCCTCTGTGGGGGATTCCTCTATCACCCATGTGGTAATACAGGCGTCTACCAGATTGTTGCTGTTGAAGATCCGAGTCATTTCCACCTGAGCTCCGTTGACCTCACGGGGAGCGGACTGCAGGGAGAGGATGATGTTCTCCGCCTCTTCGGGGAGCAGTTCCTGACAGAGAACCTCTACCCGCAGGTTGGGAGTGCTGAGACTTGCATCCTCCTTCACCCCTTCCGTGGGCTTGCTCATAAGCTTGATGCCCACCACAGCCACTGCCGCCACAAGGACCAGCAGGATCACGACATCGATCCAATTAAATCGTTTCATAAAAAACCTCCGTATTGCATCTTTTGAAATTTTGTATTATAATTATACTGTATCTGTCAAAGAAATGCAAGAGGGTATCTTACTATGAAAATATTACACATGATTTCCGGCGGAGATGTAGGCGGCGCCAAGACCCACGTGCTGTCTCTTCTGGCCGGCTTGAGCAAAAGTGAAACCATACATCTCATCTGCTTCACAGAGGGAGACTTCGCCGCCGAGGCCCGTGAGTTGGGGATCCATACCACGGTTTTAGGTGGAAAAAATCTTCTGTCCGTCCGCAGGAGGATCCTCTCCTTGATCCAAACAGAGGGCTATGAGATCATCCACTGCCACGGTGCAAGAGCCAATTTGATGGGGCTTCTCCTGGGCAGAAGCATTTCCGCTCCCCTGATCTCCACCGTGCATTCCGATTACCGTCTGGATTATATCGGCCGTCCCCTTGCCAACCTGAGCTACGGCAATATCAATCGCTATGCTCTCCCCCGTTTTGATGCCTGGGTCAGCGTATCGGGGCATATGACCAAGATCCTCAGCGAACGGGGCTTCGACCCCCAGCGGATCTATACACTGTATAACGGTGTAGACTTCTCTCGGGAGTCTCAGGTTCTTCCCAAAGAGGAGTATTATAAAAAAATCGGTCTGCAAACAGAAAAGGACAGCGTTGTGTTCGGCATCGCCGCCCGGATCAGCCCCGTGAAGGATATGAGCACCTTGGTGCGTGCCTTCGCCCTTGCCGTGGAAAAGCACCCCTCTCTGCGGCTGGTCATTGCAGGGGAAGGAGAGGAAGAAAAGCAGATCAAGGAGCTTGCCGCCCGTCTGTGTCCGGAAGGGACGGTGTGCTTCGCCGGTTGGGAACGGGATATGGACAGCTTCTACAACGCTCTGGATGTAAATATGCTGACCTCCCTGTCCGAGGGCTTCCCCTATGCCCTGCCGGAAGGCGCTCGCATGGGCTGTACCGCCATTGCCTCCAACGTAGGCGGTGTCCCTGCCCTCATTGATCACGGCAGGAACGGCTTGCTCTTCACCCCCGGCGATGTGGATACACTCGCCGGTCACATCCTATATATGGCAGAGCATCCCCAAGAGCGTCAAGCTATGGGAAAGGCCTTACAGGAAAAAACAAGAGAAAAATTCTCTTTGGCCGTGATGCTTCAGAGGCAAAAGGAGATCTATGAGAAGATCCTCGCCGGGAAGGAACGGAAGAAAAAACGGGACGGAGTCCTCATCTGCGGTGCCTACGGCAAAGGAAACAAGGGGGACAACACCATCCTCAATGCCATTGTCCAGCAGCTATACCATATCGATCCCAACCTTCCCATTTGCGTCCTGAGTCGGAATCCCGCCCAAACAAGAGTCTGTGCGGAAACTCCCTCTCTGTACAGCTTCCGCATCGGCAAAAGCCGCAAGCTCTTAAAGCGTTCGGAATTATACATCAGCGGCGGCGGTACTCTCATGCAGGACAGCACCAGCACCCGATCCCTTTTGTTCTACCTCTTCAGCATACGTCAGGCAAAAAAGGCCGGCTGTAAGGTCATGCTCTACGGTTGCGGCATCGGCCCCATCAGCAAGGAGAAGAACCGAAAACTCACCGCAAAGATCCTGAATTCCTGCGCCGACATGATCTGTGTTCGGGATCATTACTCCCTGGACTATCTGAAGCAGTTAGGTGTCATAAAGCCGGAGATCCATCTCACTGCAGACCCTGCCCTCCTTGTGGAGGCTGTGGATCTGAACTATCTTCACAGCTGCGGTCTGGAGGAAAACACAGCCTACGCACTCTTCTCCCTCCGTCCTTGGGAGGGCTATGAAGAAAAGGATTTTGTCGCCGCTGCGGAATATGTCTATGAAACATACGGCCTGACTCCCCTGCTCTACTGCATGGAGTCTGATCGGGATCTGCCGGTCATTGAATCCCTGTCCCGTTCGCTCCGTTGCCCTCACAAGATTTTAGATGCCGGTCACGACGGCAAGCAGACGATCGCCTTGGTCAAGCGCATGTCTCTCATTGTATCCATGCGACTGCATACCCTGATCTTCGCCGCAGGTCAAGGCGTTCCCATGGTGGGTGTGGTCTACGATCCCAAGGTCAGCGGCTTCTTGGATGATCTGGGCAGTAAGCATTATCTTCCCCTGGAGTCAACAGGGGATCACCGTTTGGAGCACTGTATCGATAAGGCACTGCAGAGCAAGGATCACACTGATGAACAAGTCATCCACCTCCGCCACCTTGCGGCAGAAAACGAACGCTATGCCGCCAAGCTGTTAAAAAGCGTACGAAAGGAGCTTGCACATGACAAATAAGTCTATTCTCCATAACCGCGCAATGGAACAGCTATTGCAGCAGGACATGGGGTCGGAGCGTGATGCGAAGCTATGCCGAGGGATCGAGGAAGAGATCACCCACTATCTTCAGGAGCTGCGAGACAGCGGAACATACATCCTGCCCCGATATGTGTATGAGCAATACGATCCCGAAGGAAAGATCCTCAGCGCAGAGGATCGGGTGTCTTGGGAATGGGACTATAACGAATTCTATATTGAACCAAGGCTTGTGGGAAAAAAGCTTGGAGCGGCTCTTCGCTATACCTTTGAGCTCTTGTGTGAAAAGCTCCTTGAGAAATTTCCCAATCGCAGGTTCCGCATTGTCCTGTCTGTGAGCAAGGACGATCCCCACCCCGGAATCATCATCCATTGTTTCCAATATCAGGAAGGAAATTCCGTGATCGACCTGAATTTGGAACTCTATACCGGAGAAGCCATTTTATATGCAGTCATAGACCGTGACATATAAAACTGTTTCTTGACACAGGACACAGACCGTCTGTCCTGATGATACTCCATCAGACTTTAGAGAAAAGTAAGGAGAAACATTATGCAAATCAATACCGTTCGTCTTCGGGCTATGATCGGGTGGCTGGGAATGCTGCTGCCGTGGATCGTGGTTCTGTTGGTGGGCTATATCCCCCATTCCATTTCTGCCACTTGGTACACAAATGCATGTACCCCTTTCATGATCATTCTTGGCTCTGCGGCCTTCCTGTTGATTTCCTACAAGGGCTATGAGCGATTGGATGATGTGATCCTGACCTGCTCCGGGATCGCAGGACTTATGATCTGCCTGTTTCCCTGTGCTATTTCGGAGGAGAATGTCAAGGTGGGAACATTTCTCATAGATCAGCAGGTCAGCAGTGCGATCCACTATATTTTCGCTCTGATTTTCTTTGGCCTTCTGGCATACAACTCCTTCTTCCTGTTTACTAAAAGCACAGGAGAAATGAGCCAAAAGAAAAAGATCCGCAATCAGATCTATCGGGTATGCGGTGCGGGAATGATGCTGTCCTTCCTCATTCTTCTGCTTCCGCCCTTTCCCTGCCGTGTATGGCTCATGGAAACCTTTGCTCTCTTCTTCTTTGGTGTGAGCTTTTTGACCAAGGCGGACATTTACCCCTGGCTGTTCTGCGATACCCCCTATAAGGACTGACAGCACAGGACAGGGACCCGTTTGCACCGAGCCACTTGCCTCGCCCCCTGTTTTAAGTTTGCACACAGCCCTTGCCTCTCCCTCCGGGAGAGGTACCTCCCGAAGGGAGGGGGAGAGGGATGTGCAGACAGTTCGTGGAGGAATGCAGTTTCGTATAAGGAATCGGTGCAGTGGATCTGAGGGTAGCTTGTCGGTAGAATCGGTGCAGTGAGCCCTCTCAGGCGCTTCGCGCCAGCTCGACCGTCGGGAGAGCCAAGAGCTTGGTGGGCATCGATGGATGGAGCGTTAAATTGCGGTTTATCGGGCGGTTTGATGGTGGCTTAGACTAATGTGGACGGGGGCTGTTCCTGTATTGGTATGTGCAATCACCAAATGGCTTGGAAAACAGAGGTTTCTCTGAGAGTTTGTAACAAGATATTACACAAATGTGTAAAAATACTTGCAAAATTACTACAGATATGATATGATTGTTATATCTGTAAAATTGAGGGGCATTGCGATTTTACAGGTATTTCCACGAGCTTGGCTACATGAAGTGTCGGCCAAAAGTGAGGAATATTCTGTAAAAGAATGATGCTTCTTCAATGAGGATGCATTTTTTTCACGAAAGGAAGCGAAGGAATGAAACAACGCATTTTAGCCCTTGCACTGACGGTTGCGATGCTGCTGTCCCTGTTCCCGGGACAGGTCTTTGCTGCCGAGACCCCTGCGGAACACACAGAGCATAGCTTCTCGGAAGTACAAACCCAGACTTCTGTTCCTGAGGCGTCTCAGGTTGAGACAGAAGATACGGTTCCACCGCCTACAGAGTCCACAGAGCCACCCACAGAGGCTCCTACGGATGCACCCACAGAGCCTTCCAAGGACAAGGGAGCCCTCACTCCCCAAACTCCCACGCCGGCCCCCCTTGCCCCGGCAGATCCTCTACATATAGGCTTGAACAGCATGGCTGCTTGTCCTCATGAGACTAAAATGTCTTCTTATGGTAGTGGAGTGCAGATTATGAATAGCGGTAATTATTATCTTACCGCTAATATAGATATTTCGGGTTATGTACGAGTTGAAGAGGGCGCTAATGTCAGAATTTGTTTAAACGGTAAGACGATTAATTTTAAGGGTAGCACTTTGTTCCAAGGATCGTTCCAAGTAGCGCCTGATGCCACTTTAACAATTTGCGACTGTCAGTCCAGCGGACTTATGAATTCTGTTTCTACTTCAGGTACCATGAATCCAATGGGGATACTTCATCAAACTGACGGTACTTCTTGTTTTGAAAATTTGACTTTCAAACAATCCGGATCTAATGGTAATTCGGTGGGTCTTAGAATTCCGGCGGAAGGATCAGGTCTGCAAGTGGTGACCGTAAATAATTGTTCGGTAGAAGGCTTGATTGCGGGCATTCTGAACCAGGACGGAACGGTTACTGTTAATGGTGGATCTGTTAAATCTACGCAAGCGTCATCTTCTGCCTATGCCCAAAAAATCTCTTGCGGCGTTATTAATGGCGATTCAGCATCTTCAGCTCCGGTTGTCATCGATTTGAACGGCGTAACTGTTTCCGGTTATACCCATGGTATCCAAAATCGTTATTCCGGCGTCTGTAATGTAAATGATGGCGTTATTTCAGGACCTAAATATGGCGTTGAACATACAGGTGCAACATTCAGCCTGTCCGGCAATGTTGAGATCACCGGTGGGACTGCAGATATTTTCCTTGGCAGTGGTAAGACGGTTACCATTGCCAGGAAGCTGACGGGATCGGATAAATATACTGTTTGCACCGGAACCGCTCCCACGGAGACTACTCCTGTTCAGATCACTACCGGTTGGGAAGATTCCGGCAATACCAAGATCCCCTTCGAATACTATCAGCCGGGCTTTATGGTCAGGGAGATGGAAGCCTCTACCGGTAAGACGGAGCTGTTCATTGTCATGCTCGTGCCTCATATTCACTGCGAGTATGGCCACAACTGTCCCATGGGTGAAAATTGTACCCATGAGAAGATCGTGTTCGATAAGATTCTGGATCTTTCCACTCTTCCTGTGAAGGAAACATCGTACCACATTCCCGATTGCGGAAACTATTATTTGATAGACAATGTTACTTTGGATAAGGAACTTCGATTCCAAGAGGGGGCAGAATCCAACATCTGTTTGAACGGATACAATATTCTGGGAGATAAGCAGATTTCTAATTTCTACGGTGGAACGGATTTATACCTGATCAACTGTAAGGATTCCGGAGCGTTTTATGCAAGGTCGCTTTACGCACAAGGAGCTGCAGAAATGCATGTTCGATCTGCTACGGTTTATGTAAAGCATGATGGTGGAATATACTCTAATACTACACCTGTTAGCGCAGGTAGAGTGATTGTTGACGGCGGCATTCTGCAAGGCTCTTGTGGAACTGCTGGTGGCGGTTCTGTTCTTGAACCGAGTTCCGGCGGCATTGTTGAGCTTGTCAGTGGCGAGGTTATCAATGCCGGCAATGGCTATACTGTGGAATACTGGGGCGAAGGCTCCATTTGGATGAGCGGAGACATTCGCCTATCAGGTGGGGAAGCTGACATCTACCTTGGTGCGCAGAAAGCCATTACCATTAAAGGCTCCCTGAGCACCCCTGCTGATGAAGTCTATACCATTAAGGTAGATGGCGGTATCGGCACCGGGTATCAGATCACAAATGGTTGGAGCGACTTTACTCACACCTGCGGAAGAATTCCTTTTGCCAGCACCCAGGGCTATGCAGTCCGTGAGATGGATACAGGTAATGGCACCAAGGAGCTGTTCTTGGTGGTGCCCCAAGTCCTTACGGACACAGACGGAAACGGAACCTTGACCATGACCGATCCCACTGCGGCAAATGTGAGAGTAGGCTCTACCATCACCCTGACGGCTACACCCAATGAGGGCTGTTTCTTTAAGGAATTGACCGTTACCTATCAGGACGGTGAGGGGAATGTGGTTTCGGTTCCTGTAATCAGAAAACGCAATGAGACCTTTACCTTCGTTATGCCCGATGCAGGGGTCGTGCATTGCTATGCAAGCTTTGCTGTTCCCCACGAGCACTACATGGCAGTGGATACGGAAAAGGGGCTGATAGAAGACGGTGTGCAGAAGGCTAATTGGTGCGATTTCTCCATACTCCTTTCCTCCTATGCGGATCTGGTAGCACTGGACAAAGACCATAATGAAAGCAACGGCATCCAGCTTGCTTCCGGCAGCTATGTACTCACGGACTCCTTTACCTGTGATAACAGGATCGAGATCGTGGGAAAGGCGAACCTCTGTCTCAATGGCAAGACCCTGACAATGAACAATCTCATTTTCGTTGCCAGCTACACCGACAGCCTTGCCCAGCATGGTGAGTATGAGCTTCATATCTGTGATTGTTCCGCAAAGCCCGAGTCGGAAGGAAACCAAGGCGAAGGCAGTATCATTGGCGGAGAAGGCTTAACAACCAATACCCAACTACAGGGATTGATAGCAATAAGGGGAAACAGCCTCTATATTTACGGCGGCACGTTTGAAGCACATAAGAAACCTGTGGTTTATATTGAAAAAGGTGGCAGCGCTTACGGATGGCCATCTTACTTCAACTTTTACGGTGGGCAGATCCGCGGAAATGGAACCAATGCGGTATACAACGGAAGCAACGGTGCCGTCTGGATCGAGATCCGGGGAGGCTTGATCACCACCAATCAGGGTAGTGCGCTGCATCTTGCCTATGGCTTGGGAGGCGGCGTAATTATGAGCGGAGGCAAAGTGGAAGCTACCGGAACATCCTCGGGAGACCATGGAATGCATGTCCGACACTGTGGCGTTGAAATGACGGGAGGCGAAGTTACCGCCCAAGGAGGCGACGGGATCAATTATAACGCTGAAGGGGGGATGTTGGATATCCGCGGCGGCTCTATCAGCGCAGAAAAGGGTAACGGTATTTATATCTCTAACTACGGAGGAACATCCCGCATTTACGGAGGTTCTGTTAGCTCTCGATCTGCCTACGGTATCTACAACGATGAGTTCTCAACGCTGGAGATATATGGAGGCACGGTTTCTTCTTATGCAGAAGCCCCGGACAATGGCGGAGGTATTTTAAATCAAGTGGATGCAAGTACTACGGTTTACGGCGGACAGATCACAGCTACCGCCGG
>JAFOZC010000064.1 GCA_017391305.1 Oscillospiraceae bacterium
ATTCCGGAGCGATTTCCTGATAGAGATAAAGGGCTTCGCCTCCCCAGGGAGTAATGGAGTGAGAGGTACTATCCCACAGTGCTTCGTACTGGGTGGCAATCTTATTTCCTGCGTCAGTGCCGACCAAGAAGTAATCTCCGGTGGTTTTTGTGCCGGGGGAATTATAGGCCGTTGCATTTTTGTAACGGGAGGAGATCAGATTCAGGAAGTTGTTAGCCTTCTCCACATCTGTGCCTGTGGAGTAGGAGGTAGTATAGTATTTGTCGGGGTCCAAACCCGCATGGGTTCCTACAGCAAATACTGTCGTGTAGCTATTGTTCTTAATGCGTTTTGCAGCATCAATGGCATCGGTTGCGAAGGTATTATTGAATTGATCCGGCTCAAAAGAAGATCTTGTGGTTGGGATTCCGTCGGTCATTACCACAACCACACGTTTTCTGCCGTTCTTGGTGGCAGGCAGATAATTGGTTTTATTCAGGGTAGCGGTAGACATTCCTGCGGATTTTTCGATGGTACTCAGCTCCCCGGAGAGAACCTGCAGGCCTGCATCGATCCGTGTTGCTCCGTAGACGTAAGTGTTTCGCAGGGCACGGAGAATGTCTTCATAGGTAGTGTGATCGAGAGCTGTGGCAGTGCTGGAAATATCTACGGTATTGGTAGTTATGTAGCCTCCGTTCGTATTGCTGTAGGGATACCCCTCTGCAAATACACTCCCACCATAGGCAACGATAGAAACGGTGTGATGCTGTCCCGGCTTCAGGTCAGCACTGCTGTTGTACAGCTTCTGCAGGAAGCTTTCAATAGCGTACTGGTTTTTGCCCAAGTGGCAGGGGCCGATCTCAAAGGGCATTTGGGACAGCATGCAGCCCTGAGCCTGACAGAGGTCCTTATAAAGGGCAAAGCCGGCCTCCATGCTGACCCATTTCACATGGGAGCAGGGCTTCAGAGTGTCGAAGAAAGCATAGATACCGAACTTCCGATGAGAAGTTCCGTTGCAGTCGCAGCCTTTTTCCAGTACCTGCATCTGCCACTGGCCTCTATAGTACCGCATGGGCATGTGGTAGACATAGGACTTCCAACCGTAATAGTCATACATACCTTGGTCGTAGTTTCTCAGCCAGCAGGAAGCTCGGTAATATCCCGGGAACTTGGTTTTATCCAAGCTGTCCAGATAGGTCTTCATAGCACTCTCTGTGGAGATCTTTTTGGTGGAGGTAAGATCCGACATGGAGCCGGAGTGATCCATGACAAGTGTAACATCTAAGGGAGTTCCAAATTCGGAGAGAGTAGCATCAGCCACAGAGGAGGCGTTCATGATCAAATTGTAATGATCATCGCTGCCGGCAGGACCGAGGATCTGGGTTCCCTGAAGCTCTGCCTGAGAAACCATGTTTTTTACAAGGCGGAAACGGGTGTTGTATTTGCAGGTAAAGCTTGTGGGATCTGTCAGGAAGGGATTTACCACTGACCATGCACCGTTAATATACTGGCTTACTTCCCAGCCCCAAAGAGTCGTTTGGGCAGAAGTTTGGGTCTCTGTTTTGCCGTGGTTCCGTGCAGGAGCTTTTTTGCCGTAGCCTACGTAGCCGGATCCATGGGATAGGGTGGCGCCGGATTCATCTTGATAGGTTACGCTGACAGGAGCCATGTTTGCAGGCCCTACATAAATATAGTCAACATATATCCGGGTGTGTTCTGTAAATGTGCCTTTTTGCGCATCGGTAGGCTGAATGGGGTCCCAGCGGACTCCGTACAGGGTATTGCCTACCTGTGTAGAGGGGGCGCTCCACTGAATGGTCTGTCCTGCGATGTGGCTTTTGATCGTTCGGGTACCGCAGCTACCCCAGGCGGCAGCATCATTGCTGGTACGGACGAAAAATGCACTGTTATAGCTGCCGGTGCTGCCATCGGTGAAGTACTTGTTGGCAGAGATTGAAGTAATGCGGACCTGGATGATATCTCCGCTTTTCAGGACGTAGGAGCCGAGCCGCTTCAAGCCGTTTGCATGGGTCTCTACAGGCATGTACAAACGGGGATCATCGCCTTGGAAATAGCCCGCCAGCAAGCCTTGATCATTTGCGGCGAAATAGGGATTTGAGGAACTGTCGGTCTGTACCTGCCAGTTGAAATTCCGGGAGGCAGAACCTACCTTGAAGTCAAGGAAAACATAATCCGAGCCACGGACATCCCTTGTTTCGGCTTTTTCTTCCCCTGTGTCGGAAGCGGCGGGGACAGGTTCGGCATCTTCCTCTGCTTCTACAGCAAAGATCCCGGTAGGAAGGCTGCACAGCATCACCAAACAAAGCAGAAGAGCAATGCTGCGACGAAGGAAATTGGAAGTAAACATAGAGAAAAACTCCTTTCTAAAAATAGGCTCCAAAGGAAATGGAAACCCTTACTAAAAAATATAGCAGATGTAATGAAATTAGTCAAGAGAGTAAATCGGAGATTTCCCAATTATTTCAATTATAAGGCGAATCAAGAAGATGTTAGGAGACTTAGTGCTGATTTGCAAAGCTCTGCAGGAAGGGTGCTTCGTCGTTATAAGGCCATTTATATTCCGTGATTCCCAAAATCCTAATTGCGCCGGGACAGTAATGGAGGGAACACGGTCACTGACCTAAGCTATGACTTGACCTCTTGAGGGAGCTGTGGTAAAATGTGGACAGTAAAGGAAAAGAGGACAGGCTTATGAAAAAAACGACAGTATGTTTCCTCCTGCTTTCCCTGCTCTTTGGGCTATGGGCTTGCAAAGAGGATACCCATGTGGGTATATATTCGGGGGTCTACGCAGAAGCAGAGGGCAGATCCTATCCTATGGAGGATTATTTTAACGGAGAAAACTATCTGGAACTGAAAAAAGGCGGCAAGGCCATCATGATGATCAACCGCAGGGCTCATGAGCTGAGGTGGAAGGAGAAGGATGGAAAGCTGACCTTCACAGAGGCGGGGGATCCCTTCTATGGAGAACTTTCTGAAGGGGTCATCGTTCTGGACTATATGAGCTGGGGCTTAAAGCTGACCTTCGCAACAGAGGGAGCGGAGGTTCCCGAAACCACGGTGCAGAACCCGGAGGGCTATGCAGAAGCCATGGCTGCTGTGGATTCCTATTGGACAGGGGATTGGTACGGCTGGTGGATGATCTCAGAGGGCAACGGCGCTTACGCAAGTACTACGGGTGTTATGGGAGACGTATACGGTCGTATCCAAACGGAGAAGGGCAGAGGACCTATAGAGCTGTGGGAGCTTGGTGAGGGAAAGCGGCCTCTGGGTCAGTGCATTCTTCGGGTGGATCCGGAACATGGCAAGCCCGGCGTAGGCATCACTATGTCCGGACAGGGCAGCTTCCGAGGCTTGGAAATGAGCAACGGAGACTGGCTCATCGATCCCTCATTGTCTGCTTATGAAAATATGCTGGAGATCAGCGGATACTATTTTGATGAGGACGGGGACTATTTCTACACCCTCTTCCTCCGCCCCTGGGGACAGCTCTGGGAGGATGTAGCCACCGCCGCAGATCTCAACGCCCTCCCCAACGGTTTGCCGATGAACTACGATGCCTACAAGGAGGCCCTCGCAGCAGGAAGCTCTTCGGAGGATTTTTTGGAACTATTTCCCCAAAACAGCTAAAAAACAATCCAACAGAATAATAAACGGGGCTGTCTCACAAACAAGGTGAAGCAGAGAATGGTTATATTCGTTGCCAAATTCCAATTTAACGCTCTGTCTACCGATGCCCACTGCACCCTTGGCTCTCC
>JAFOZC010000065.1 GCA_017391305.1 Oscillospiraceae bacterium
GAGTGGTCGCAGTAGAAGGTGTACCACATTTGCATATATTGCTTTTTAGAATAGCCAATAAAATCTGCTTTTTCCTTTAGAGTAAGACCGTGACCTTGAGGCCGCTCTAAGAAGCGCTTATTTCCGGACATAGTCAGGCCATCGGGCTGATATTCGTAAACCCAAATAATGTCGTCGTAGATTCGTACCAAGTAGCCGTCGTGGGCCATGCGATTCCATGTGACAGCGGGAGTGATGAAATTTTCTCCTTCAAACTCAGGGTATTTGTATGCTTTTTGAATATCGGTATAGAAGACCCAAGCACGTTCACCGTCAATGGGATGATCTGTGTACTCGCTGTAGCGTTCCAACAGAGTGGCATCCCGATAAGGCTCGTGCCAAGGAGTGTTGGGCGTTTCGGTGGGACTGGTTCCCAGATTTCCTACTACGCCGCAGAATTTCTTGTCCTTGGGAAGGGTTGACTCCCAAAGAGCGATTTTTTCTAAGGCGTCATCTAAGAGATAGTCATCGCTATCTACATTGAAGAACAATAGGCCTTCTGCACGGTCGACGCCGTAGTTGATGGCGCGACATTTTCCACCATTTTCCTTCTTGTAGTAGCGAATGGGAAAGTCGTTCCCGGCTTGCTGCCACTGCTGAATGACTGCTTCCGTATTGTCGGTGGAGCCGTCATCTACAATCAGCCATTCAAAGTCCCGAAAGGACTGTCGTTGCAGAGAACGATAGAGATTTTCGATAATGTATGCACGATTATATGTAGGGGTAAAAACCGTGATTTTGCATTTATAGCTCATAATGTATGGCTCCTTGCGTTACGGGACTATGGATCAATCTCTGCGATAGATATCTCTGGTATAGACCTTCCGAGCACAGTCTTCCAATTCGTCGGTAAAGCGGTTGGCGATGATCACAGAGCACAGAGTCTTGAATTGGTCTAAGTCTTGGATCACTCGGTCTCCGAGGAAGAAATCTTCCTTTAAGGTCGGCTCGTAAATTACAACTTCTATGCCGTGCTTCTTGATTCTCTTCAGGACACCCTGGATAGAGGATTGACGGAAGTTATCGGAGCCGGCTTTCATGGTCAGTCGGTAGACACCGACAATAGGCTTTTCGACACCGGAGGTGCGGTCATAGTAGCCGGCCTTCCTCAGGACTCTTTCTGCAATGAAGTCTTTTCGGGTGCGGTTGGCATCTACGATAGCTCCGATAATATTCTCCGGTACATCACGGAAATTGGCCAGGAGCTGCTTGGTGTCCTTGGGGAGACAGTAGCCACCATAGCCGAAGGAGGGGTTATTATAGTGCATGCCGATTCGGGGATCCAAACATACACCTTCGATGATCTGAGCGGTATTCAACTCTCGCAGCTCTGCGTAGGTGTCCAGCTCATTAAAGAAGCTGACACGGAGAGCAAGATAAGTGTTGGCAAAGAGCTTGACAGCCTCGGCCTCTGTGGATTGGATGAAAAGGGTGGGGATGTTTTCCTTAATAGCACCCTCCTGCAACAGACCGGCAAAGCGGTGGGCGGCTTCTTCCATCTCGGGATCGTTGTCCGGCAGACCTACAATGATACGGGAGGGATAGAGGTTGTCGTACAGAGCCTTGCCCTCACGGAGGAATTCCGGGCTGAAGAGAATGCGGTTGGTGTTGTAGCGGGCGCGCAGACCCTTGGTATAGCCAACGGGAACCGTAGACTTGACAATGATCACGGCCTTGTCATTCATGGCAAGAACCTGCTCAATGACAGATTCCACGGAGGAGGTGTCGAAGTAGTTGGTTTCCGTGTCGTAATTGGTGGGAGTTGCCACAACCACGATCTGTGCATCCTTGTAGGCTACAGTGGCATCGGTGGTGGCGGTGAGGTTCAGGGCATGGGTGGACAAGTATTCGGAAATCTCCTTGTCCACAATGGGGGACTGCTTTGCATTGATCATTGCCACCTTTTCGGGGACAACATCCACAGCGTATACTTCATTGTTTTGGGAAAGCAGGACTGCATTGGAAAGTCCTACGTAGCCTGTTCCGGCAATGGCAATTTTCATGTAAATACTCCTTGTGAGTTATTGAAATAGGAAAGGAAAATCGGAATTAGAAATATCCGTAAGTATTTTCCAGCTTGGTGCGCATTTCTTCCCATTCCTCGGGGGAGGCATTGGGCCATTCATCCCATCTGTGCTGGGAGAAACGGGGATGCGTTTGCTGGTTAGCCTGATGCTTTTGGGAAAATTCTTCAAAGGTACATACAAATTTGGCGGGACTTCCGGCATAGACACTGTTGGAGGGAATGTCATGGGTGACCACGGAGCCTGCACCTACAATGACATTATCTCCGATGCGGGTGTTGCACAGAACGATGGAGTTGGCACCGATAAAGACGTTGTTGCCAATGCGGACAATGCCGATTTTTGTGTGAACACCGGCACGGGGGGTGCTGGCATCATGGGCAAGGAGCTTGGCACCGGTTGCAAGGGTGACATTATCTCCCACGGAAATCAACCAAGGTAAATTGGCATCAATGGGGAAGCCACTGTAATAGTGGAAATTTTTTCCGGAACGGAAGCCGTGGGCATAAGCATAGTCCATAGCATCCTTGTCGGGATTGGAACGACGAAGGAGCCGATTGATAATTTTTTTAAAAATGTTCATATGATTGATCTCCGTAGCATCAAATGCCGATTCTTAAGAAGTTTCTAATCTTGCAGCACAGAGAGAAGGAGAGTCCTGCAAGGGTGAACCAAAGCTCTTGCTTGAGTGCGAAGGCACAACTCCGTCCTTTATGCACAGAGCGGAATTGGGGGCGGATGAGGGAAATGGCTTGTTTTGCCATAGCTTTGTCACTGCTCCGCAGAGCCATTTGCCCGTAATACAGGCAACTGCCTAAGTATTGGAGGATGGCGGCAGGCAACAGCTTGGGGTAGCGAGGACGCAGGAAGTCGATCTGTGCCAGACGGGCTTCCAGAGAGTCCAGTCGCTTCATGGAAAATGCAGTACCCATGATGCTTTCCGGCCATTGGCGGTACAGGTACAGGGGACAATGGAGCTTGACGATCTTCTTACACAGGTCGAATACCTGATAGACATAGAAGACATCCTCGTGGATCTTGCCGGAAAGGAAGCGCAGATCTCCCATGATCCTACGGCGGTACAGCTTGTTCCACACCAGATAGCGGAATTCCTTGCCGGAAATCAGCACATTCAGGGCAGACTCCGGATCGTAGGCGGTGATAGCATCAGAACAGTCCGGAAGCTCGGGTTCGGTTCCGTCAAAGAATTCCCGATAGTCGCATTCCACAATGTCGGCCTGTTGCTGTTCCATAACGGAAAGCAATCTTTCATACATTTCCGGATGGAGAATATCGTCACTGTCCGCGTAGGCGATGAATTCGCCTGTTGCGATCTCCAGTCCGGCATTTCTAGCATCGGAGGGGCCACTGTTGGCTTTGTGGATCACGCGGACACGGGGATCCTTTTCTGCCCAACGGTCGCAGAGCTCTCCGCTCCGATCCGGCGAACCGTCATCTACCAAGATGATTTCCAGATTTTTATAGCTCTGGGACACGAGGGACTGCACGCAGGTGTCCAGATATTTTTCTACCTTATAGACAGGCATGATCACACTGATCAGAGGCTGTGACATGGCAAATCTCCTATAGATGAGAATTTTTCAAGAGGGATTCAAGATGTTTTGGATGGTCTTAATGGGATTGAAGGCATCCAGAGGCTTGTTTTCCACATCCCCCAGATCGCCTTTTTCGATCCGTTTAATGGCGGCGGAAATGCTCTCCACCGTATTTTGGCAGAACACAAAGCGTTTGAAGGGGGCGAAGAAGTCATACAGGACTTCCTGCTCATCTTCTGTACCGTCCATAATGAAAAGAACGGTTTTTTCCGTTGCGGAATACTGGTAGATCTTTCCGGGGATCTGACCGCCGGCTCGATTGCACAGGAATACCAGCACATTGGTCTTATCCTCCAAGGGCTTCAGCTTGTTCAGAGGCAGACGGGGATAGATGGTGATATTCTCTGTGGACGGAAACAGGGTGTGAGGTGTGCCGCAGATGTTCAGTGTGATACCGGTTTCTTTTGCGGCGGTGTAGAAGGGCTCCAGATTTCTGGAAGCGGGAACATAGTCTCCGAAATAACCGTAGACAGTGGGCTTTTGGGGCACAGCTACAGGGGCTTCGTCTTTATAATAGTAGGGAAGGGGTTGCCAGTACATTTTGTGAGCAGACTCCGGGAACAGCTTCTGCTGATTCCGCAGGGTCAGAGGACTGACATAGCATACCTTTTGGGCATATGTGAGCAGTCGTTTCTCGGCCTTGAACACACTTTTTTTAGCGTTAAGACCATGGATATCCACGCACCAGGGATCTTCCCAGATCTGGATCCATTGTTCGGCATGGATACGCCCTTTTTTTAAGAGTTTGTGGGTCAGCAGGTGACTGGAAGGCGGTGTGGCGAGAGAAATGACATAATCATAGTGCTTGTGGGAACGGAACTTCTTAGCTTTCCGAATAAAAGTGGCATATATGCCGTAGGGACCGTAGCAATTCAAAAGCAGACGCTTGGCCTTGCCGATCGCAGTGCCGAGGAGGCTCGTTTTTTCCCGAGTTTGGGGAGCGGGAGCTACAGGCACGGGGGCAGTGTTGGAAGCGGCGGTTTTTTTAAGGGACAGCTTTTCGTATAGGGAGACACCATAGTAGGTGTAGTTTTCCACACCTTCCGGCAACTGCATGGCGGGATCCAATTTATAGGATCTGCCGTCGGCGCTGAGAACATCTATCGTATGGCCGGAATCCACTAAGCCCCGAATATATGCCAGATGGCACAGATTGGCAGAGCTATTGACTTGCAGACAATCACCGTTGACAATCAGAATCTTCATAGCCTTAGTCCTTTTCTGAGGGATATTCAGAGGATATATCCGATTTTGTCGGAAAGGGCATCCTTTTGTTCCATGCGCTTTTCCATGGAAACAGCTTGGCGGAGGGTATAGTCTTCCCCATAAGAAGGGGCAGTTTTCATACGGTCTCGTTCTTTTTCCACATAGGCATCCAATGTGGAGATCACACGGGCAGGGGAGCCAACGGCCACGGAATTAGAGGGAATGTCATGGGTTACGGTGCTGTTAGCTCCGATAACCACATTGTCGCCGACGGTCACACCGGGGAGAACCACGGACTCCGCACCGATAAAGACATTATTACCAATGTTGACTCTGCCGATCTTGGTATAGCCAAGGAACTGCTTGGTGCTGGCATCGTGGCACAGAATATGGACACGGGGGGCTATGGTAACATTCTCACCGATCTCAATCAGCCAGCAATGGCCGGGATCCAGAATCACTCCGTGGAGGCGTTTGAAGTTTTTTCCTACCTTCATACCCATCTTAATGAGTTGTTCTGTAGTGAATTCTCCCCGTATGCGGTATAGAAGTTCTTTGATCAGACCCATAATCTCTCCTGAAATGTTGATATAGTGATGGATGGTTTGCGGAGGGCTTAGAGGATGTAGGGGCGGATATCATAATTGCCGCCGTTTGCCTCGTTAAACCATTTGACGAAATCGAAATAGGTTTCGTACTCTCTGTGATCGTCCCAATTAGACTTGCGGAGGATATTACCGACTTCGCCGGAGGCTTCGTATTTAGGAATATGAAGGGCATAAGGAATATCGGGGTAGCAGTGGGCTGTAAAAACCAAAAGTCCCCGAACCTTCAGCTTGCCGAGAGATTTGATTTCTTCATAGCTCAGACCGTCCCGTTCTGTCAGAAAAACAAAGGTGTTATTTCTGTCCATTCGGCTTGCACGCTCATTCCATTTGCGAATCCCCTCTTCCAGGGTTTTGTAGTGGGTGAAATGAATGTCGATATCTCCCAAACGGGCGCAGGGAACAGTGAAGGCAGGATCCTCAAAGGGAACGAAATCCTTTGCAAGATAGCCGTCCAAATCATGGACGAACTTTACAAAGTGGGGCTGGAACAGCATGAGGTTCACTGTGGGAGAGCGAAACTGCAATCCCAGGTCATGGAAAATATGTCCTCCGATGCAATTGGGGCAGAGGAAGGTTGCGGAACGATTGACGATTCTTTTCCGGAGCTTGTTTCGTCTGCAAATTGCCAGAGGATTGTAATCGGACCAAAAACGGTCAATTTTTTTCTTGAGGCTCATAAGCGTCTCCTGATGCTAGTGAAGTAAACATGGCTTCTACGGCAGAAACGGTTTCCTTGGTTTGGAATGCTTTTCCCCGAATAGAAGCTTGACGGGCATAGTGATCGAGTAAAGCCGGATCGTCAAGCAGGCTTCGGATCCCTTCATAGAGGGCATCTTCTGTATTGCCTGTAATGATACCGTATTCGTTGTGTTCGCCCAGCATTTCCTTCATGCCGGAGACCTCAACGGTACAAACGGGCGTGCCTACGATCAGGGCCTCTGTAGCAACGGTGGAAAAGCCCTCTGTATGACTGGAGCAGACGAACAGATCACTGTTGCGGATATACTTGTAGGGGTTGGTGTCATATCCGGGCATGGACACAACTTGGCTGAGCTTCAAATCTGTGATGCTCTGCTGTAAATTGTCCCACAGGGGACCGATGCCCAGAAGGGTCAGGTGCAGGGGATAGTCTTCGTCCACCAGTCGTTTGATGATCCGCAGAAGGCGGTCAAAGCCCTTTACTTCCTTTAGGGTGCCTACGGCAATGAGCTTCGAGCAGGAAACTGCGGACAGGGAGGGAAGCTCTTCTTGAGAGAGTGCAAGGATCTTGTCGGACTCTACGGTGTTATACAGCACAGAGACATTCTGCGTGATTTGGGTCAAAGCTTGGAATCGCTCCGAGACCCTCCGAGAGACGCAAACGGTTTGGTGAAAGACTTTATAACAGGACAGAGCCTCTTTCTCACTGCGGAAGGGAGCGGAAAGAGCCTTGCGGTCGGGAAATTCTGTGTGGATCCAGCTGATCAGCACGGTATCCCCGTGGGAACAGCCACTGATCACACGGGCGGTGGGTCCCTCCAAATAGGCGACTTCTATATCGTATTTCTCCTTGACACAGAGCTTGTGGAGCTGTGCGGGAGTGAGGAGCTTCATCAGGTGGCTGTTTCCGGGGAAGGAATGCTTCCAAATGCTCCGAAAACGGATGTGGGGTGCCAGAAACTGCTCATTCACTCCGCCACCGAAGAGGGCGGTTACGGAAATGTCGAATTTTTGGGGATCCATGTTGTTTACAAGGTTTACCAGCACCTTTTCGGCGCCCCCTTGACCCAGATCACGGATCAAAAACAGAATTTTGATCATGGTTATTTGCTCCTATCCGACAGAGCCTTGGACAGCTTTTTGCGATGGAGATATTTGTACAGGAAGCCCGGCATAATGGCAAGGATCAGGGGCTTGAGGGCATAGAGCCGATAAGGGAACGGAAGCTTAAATTCCCGCCGAACCAAAGTGTTGACATAGTAGCTGTTGTAACGGTCCCGGAATTTTCTGCGTCTGTAGGCGGCTTGATCCTCCCGACAGGAATAGAGCACATCTGTCAGGTTCTTGCCACGGTAGCCGGCTTTATAGATCTTGTACCACAGGTGGCGGTCTTCTACCCGCATGAGGCGTTTTCCTTCGGAATAGCCTCCCACTTCGTCGAAGACGGACTTACGCACCATGGCGCCGGCATGGCTGAAGGGAGTAGTCTTAATAATGTCCCCGGGTTGGGGCTCAATGGGATAGGTAATATGTCCCCACACACCTTTTTCGTCAAA
>JAFOZC010000066.1 GCA_017391305.1 Oscillospiraceae bacterium
CGATAGTTCTTGAAAAGCTGGGCTTCCTTTCCGTAGCGAAGCAGATCTGCACAAAGGGTCTTAAGGCTTGTAGCACTGTTTGTCTTATTTAGCTGAGAGTAGGCATAGTCTGCAATACTGTAGCTGTCTGTGGAGGAGTAGTAGATTTGTCCATTCTTCTTACCATAAAGAACGGAGCTGAGACGGTCGTTCATCTGCACAGCGGTTAAGCCTGTTAAAGTGAAGTAGTAATAATTTCCTTGCTCCACGGGCTGCAGTTTGACTGTGATAGTGCCTGTCTTGGAATTGCCCTCATAGGTGTCGATCATAGTTTCCAGATAAACGGTGCTCAAATCAAAGTCTGCAAGCAACGACTTTGCCACAGCGAAGTTTACAGAAATATCACTTGCCAAATTCAGGGTGTGATTGATTTTCAGGCTGTTGTCCGGGATCGGCTCCTTAATATCTTCTTTTCCACAGGAGCAGATACCATTTGTGAAGCCGTGGGCCTCAGTCTTGCTATAGCCGCAGGAGCACTCTGCCTTATGCTGTGCCTCATCTATCTTTGTATAGGCATAGCTATGGGCAGCAGGAGTAAAGATAGGTTTTACGATCAGATCCCGGGTGATATTGGTCAGCTCCTGATCCCAAGCGGTAAAGCTATAGTGATAGTCTGCATCATAGGCCTTCACAGGAGCCTCGCCGGTGTAAGACGCAGTCTCTCCCTTGGGAACGGTCTGCTCCTGCAGGAGGGTCCCATCCTCGTTTAGGAAGGTAACGGTATATCTGGGCTCAGGCATGCCGGATTCCGGTCCCATGTAGATATAATCCACGGTGATTTTGGCATAGGAGCCTTCCTGAGGGGCCTTGGTATAAACGAAGCGCAGTGCCAGAGACTTGACATAGTCCAGGGTGCGGTAGGCAGCACTCAGGGGCATGTATACCGTTTGATACTCCCCATCCTTGATGGTAAAGGGAACAGAATTGGTATAATCGTTTGCGGTGATGTGGTTGTGTTCCACTACAGAAACCAGATTCAGCTCCGGTGTCTTCCCGCTTTGTACCACAAGGTTCTCTGTTTTGAATCGAATTGCAAGAATCTCTGCATTGGCAGGATCATAGGACAGAGCGTGACGGTTAGTATTCCCTTCCCATCCGTATTTGCCGGACACACCGGAGGTTGCCAGATAGGCTCCATAGTGCTCATTGGATCCCAGAGTACCATAGTAGTCGCAGGAGGTATAGAAGCTGAGGGTTCCCTCTGCGTTATTCACAGAGAACAGATTACCTGCCTGATTGGTGCAAGCAGTTGCCCACGCAGAATTATCCTGACGGTCATAGTCGTGTCCTCCGTAGGCACCTTCTTGGAATCGGTCATTGGTGCCGTCGTTGCTGAAATCAAAGAGGAGGGATTCTGTCTTGGGGCCAATATAGATATAGTCTATGGTAGCCGTTCCTTCCCGGAGGTAGCCAAAACTGAAGCAAACCCCCTTGATCTTGTCGAAAGTGGAAATCTTCTTTGAGCTGAGGTCTATGGTCAGGGTTACATACTGCCCTTCCAGGCTTCCCCCATCCAGACAAGCCGGATCAATGGTGATCTTGATTTTTTCATAATCCGGATTGCTTGTGTTATGGCTCCAATATTGGGCACCCTCTACCAAATAGTAAAGGTAGAGCCCGGGATCGTAGTTGCCGTTCTGCTTCGCATTGTCCAGCTTGAACCGCACTTGGAAAATCTCTGCCTTGACCGGATCAAAATTCAGGAAATTCGCCTTTGCTGTATTGGAAGACCATGCAAAATTAGCGGTAGCGTCGGAGGGCTGGAACAAGGAGGTGTTCTGACCGCTCTGGGTGGTCAGAGGCACTGTCATAAATCCATCGGAGACAGTCAGGCTCTTGTCAATGCGAGCAGTCGCCCACAGGCTTGCATCGGCATAATTCTTGTAGCCATAGACCGTACTCTTATACTTTCCGGCAGTTCTGCTGTTGAAATCGAACATCAATTGATCGAAGGTCTGAGGCACGAATTCTGCTTCATAGGTCCGACCCTTGTAGCCGCCGAAATCTACCTTCACCGTAATCTTTGAGGTGCCGCTGAGGGTCATTCTGGAATCGGAGCGGATCGTTTTCAGAGCACGATTGATGGTAATGGTTCCTGTTGTCAGCTTTTGAGTGGGATCACTGACGCAGAGGATGTACTTCCCGTCCTTCTCCTGAACCATAAGGATCATGGGCTTGTCTACAGTAATGTCACCGTATGTTCCGGCCTTCCAGAAGACCATGGCAGTAATGCCCAGCTTCTTTTCCTTGACCACATGGAGAGAGGTAGTCGCCTTAACGATCTCTACATCCGGTGACCGGGTGTAGGCTTGAGTCTCCTCTGCAGTCTTTTCAGGCAGCATTACATAGCTGTACTGCCCATTTGTAGGCTTACTACCGTGGCTGAGCCACAGCTCGAAGAAGCTGTAGGCCCCGTTCTTCACTTTTGCAGACAGGCTGTAATGATTCCAATCATCATTGGAATCATTACCGTCTGCACTGGCTTGCCTGAAGGTCTTGTTCACATAGACCTGTCCCCCCTTGGGGAAATAATAGCCGCCGAAGCTATCTAAGTGTACCCACTCCGGATCTGTGTAGCTCTTAGGCTCAGAGAATTTCGTAGTTTCCTCCAGTAGAACACCGTCTACCCTAATATCCTCGGTTCCATAGGTGGTCACGCCATTTGCAGTGGTATTTCGGAAGAGAGCACGATTATCCACATAGGTATTGACGGTAGTATTACGGGTGGTGAAATCAATATCCGTACCAACGCAGACGATTTCATCATCGAACATAAAGTAGGATTTTTTTGCGGTAAGGTCAGATGTAAGCACCTGCTTCTTCTTGTTCTGTTCCACATTCTCATCCGGTTGGCTGGAATTGTCAATATAGGCAACCTCTGCCTTAGACTCAGCAGAGGACCAGCTATAGGCCTCGAAGTCCATTGCAGCGGTCACATAGCTGCCCGCCATCTCCACGCCACCTACGAAGGTAGCTGCATCCATGCCGTCCTTATTTTTATCCGGAGTCCATGTTTGCTTCTTGGTGGATGTGTTATAGCTGTAGGTCATACCGGGGAAATAAGCGTTCCGGTTGCTCCATGGCTGACGAAGGGTGCTGTCCTCCTCTGTGGTTCCGGGAATACGGTAAAGGTTTGCATATCTCTGATACAGCTCGCCGAACTGGTCGGATTGATAGGTGGTATCATCGTTATAAACATACAGAGCACCGTCGCTTCCAAACCAGCCGTATCGGTTACAGCCGTTAATACTCTCGGGAACCGCAATACGGCTGGAGCTCATGGCAAGGGAAACGGTGTAATCCTGCTGATGCTGCACCGCACGATCCCCACGGTAGCGCATCGCACCATAGATCCCCTCATCCACAGGAATGGTTTGCTCTACCAGAATATCCCTTAGGGTTTGGGCAAGGTTCACATCTGCCAGTGCTTTGGCATAATAGGTATAGGCGGCCTCGGTTTCCTCGGCACTATCCTGTATGAGGGCAGAACGGACAAACTGCTTTAGTTTCAGATCCGATGCCGCATCAAAGGCTCCTACCAGCATCAAAGCGCCGGACATCGTGTCCTTGCCATAGGTATTACCCATAAAAGGATATCTCCCATTAAAGGGTACCATAAACATATTCTTGTGCATAGTGGGCTTAAAGGTATTTATGATCCAATCTGCCATAACCTCCGCTCCGTCTAAGGCAAAGGCTGTCCCCGCCATAGCGGAGTAGGTATACATCATACGGTTCACAAGGACATCTGTGCCATAGGTCCCCTCTAAGGGCCAATACCGGTGGCAAATGTAGGTTCCATCTTCTTTAATGCCCTCATCCGTATCATAATGGGGCTCTAAGTAATAGGCCAGATTGGTTCGGGTTTCTTCCATAAGATCCGTATTCTTGGTCAGGGAAGCGATCATGGCACAGATATTCAATCTGCTGCGGCGGTAACCTAAGGTGGTAGTATCTGTTTTTCCGTCATTGTTGGGACGGCAGAAGTCAATAAAGTACAGACAGGCATCTGTATAAGATTTTGCAATACTGCTCTCTGTAGAATTAGCATAGGGATACATGATAAGAAGTGTCCGCAGGATCTCCAGAGGACCACCGTAAGCCCAATTCCACCAGTTGTAAATGGATCCTCGATTGGCGCTGGCACGCTGTGCATCGAAATAAGTCTTGTTATAGAAGTTCAGTCCCTTCTTCAATCCGAAGAAAATGGCGTCCCGAAGCTCCTGATTCTGATAAAGCTCCCAGGTTACCACATTGTTGCTACTGTCCTTATATGTGTAGCTGCTTCCCCGTGTGCCGTAGGCCTGTGCCATAGCATACAGATCTACAAACTGTAGACGCAGATCGGTACTGTTGGTCTCGGCGGTCATATCGACGGTGCCGAAGATCCGTTTGGAATTGGAACGGTTTTTCTCCAGATCCTGCCATTTAGTGCCTGCCTTGTAGCTGATGCCGGAGGTAGACAACCCTGTGATGCTGCTCTTGACTCCTACAATGGCTTGGATGACAGGGTCATCCCAGTCCACGCTGTCATTTCCGCAAAGGACCTTCTTGTAGTTGTTGTTCAAGTCGTTCCAGTCAGAGGCTGTATAGGCAGCAGCTTCGGCAAAGAGTGCCTGTTGTGGCAATAGTGTCAAAAGAATTGCTACCAAAAGGAGCATGGATAGTATGCGTTTTATGTTCATCACCTTCACCCTTTCAATTTATACTTATTTCTAATAAAACGGATTAACCGTTTTATTATGCCGCTGGTAAGCGGCATGGCGGCAAAGCCGCCAAGAAATAACCTGTAATACTGTTCTTGCCGCC
>JAFOZC010000067.1 GCA_017391305.1 Oscillospiraceae bacterium
AACAACAACCTGCTGGACTACAAGCTGTCCTCTACCATGGATCACCCCCATCTGGAGGCACAGTTCGTGGAGAATCCCGAGCCCACCAGCCCCTTCGGCACCAAGTCTCTGGGCGAGCCTCCCACATGTCCCGTTGCTCCCGCTATCCGTAATGCGATCATGAATGCTACGGGTATCGCTATCAACGAGCTTCCTATGAATCCCCATGTGCTGTTCAAGCACTTTACCGAGGCGGGCCTCATTCACGACCCCTGGAGAAAGGAGAATTAAGCCATGTATGATATGAAAGCCTATTACGAGTCCGAGAGCGTACAGCATGCCATTGAGCTGCGTTTAGCCCATCCCGAGGCGCACATTATTGCCGGTGGCTCCGACGTGCTGGTACAGATGCGCGAGGGCAAGCGGGCCGGTGTGGAGCTGATCTCCATCTTCATGCTGGATGAGCTTCGTGGGGTCACCATTGACGAGGAGGAGAACATCCGTATCGGTTCTCTCACCAGCTTCTCCCACATTACCAAGAATCCCATCATTCAGCAGTACATCAATGTACTGGGCGAGGCGGTCGATCAGGTGGGTGGCCCCCAGATCCGCAATATCGGCACCATCGGCGGCAACACCTGCAACGGTGTCACCTCCGCAGACTCCGCCTCTACCCTCCACGCATGGGAGGCTATTGTGGAGCTGACCGGCCCCAAGGGTGTTCGCAGAATTCCCATTAAGGACTTCTACCTGAAAGCCAAGGTAGTAGACATCCGCGAGGGCGAGATCCAGACCGCCATTCTGATCCCCAAGGCAAGCTACGAAAACACCTACGGCTACTATATCAAGTACGCTATGCGTAACGCTCTGGACATTGCCACCAACGGTTGCTCCGTCAATGTGCGCCTGTCCGAGGATAAGAAGACCTTTGACCGTGTCCGTGTTGCCTACGGTGTTGCAGGCCCTGTTCCCATGCGTTGCCCCAATACCGAAGCCTTCATCAACGGCAAGGAAGTCACCATGGAGAATATCGAGGCCTTCGCACAGAAGGTTCTGGAGGATATCAACCCCCGTGATTCCTGGAGAGCTTCCAAGGCTCTGCGTCAGCATGTGGCAGTGGAATCTGCCAAGCGTTGCATCATTGAATCCGTCAAGCGTGCAGGAGGTGAGCTGTAATGGGTAAGCAATATAAGCTGGTTCGCTACAACCTCAACGGCAAGGATGTAGAGCAGATGGTAGACGTCCGTGCCAGCCTCACGGATATGCTCCGCAACGACTACCGCATGACCTCCGTCAAGAAGGGCTGTGAGGTGGGCGAATGCGGTGCCTGCACCGTCCTCATTAACGGCGAGGCCTTCAATTCCTGCATCTACCTGGCAGTCTGGGCAGACGGGAAGAAGATCCGCACCTTAGAGAGTCTCCTTGGACCTAACGGTGAGCTTGCCGACATTCAGCAGGCCTTCATCGACGAGGCCGCCATCCAGTGCGGCTTCTGCACCCCCGGCTTTATCATGAGCTCTGTAGAGATCTTAGAGAGCGGCAAGGAATACACCGATGCCGAGCTTCGCAAGCTCCTGTCCGGCCACCTCTGCCGTTGCACCGGCTATGAGAACATCATCCGTGCTGTGAAGAAGACCATGTACAAGCGTCTGGGCAAGGAAATGCCCCAAGAATGATCCCCCTCACATAACCAAAGAGCACATTGCCCCACTTATGGAGCAATGTGCTCTTTTGGGGAAAAGGGGATCAAGGAGCTTTGGGACAGAAGGGAGAGCTGTGCATGGGAGAAGGACGTGTGTGTTTGCACTGTGTTTTTACGATTTTGTGATTTTTGCTGATAATACGTTGAAGTGATGGGGGATAAAATGACAGAGAATAGAAAATGGTAAAATGTAATAGGTCAGCTAAAAATACTTTTATGAAAAATGTAAGAAATTCTGAAAAAGGGTAGCATTTTTTATGTGTTTCTGCTATACTGTATTTAAGCTCTTACACAGATTCCTGTATGGAGCAAATATGAAATAAGGAGTATGAGATCAATGGAAAAGTTTTTTAAGCTGAAAGAAAACGGTACCAATGTACGAACAGAGATCATGGCCGGTCTTACCACCTTCTTCGCCATGGCCTATATCCTGTTTGTCAATCCCGACATCCTGTCCCAGTCCGGCATGCCCTGGGGCGCTGTCTTCCTGGCAACGATCATCGCATCTATCATTGGCACTCTGGTCATGGGCTTGGTCGCAAATGTTCCCTATGCACAGGCTCCCGGCATGGGCTTGAATGCCTTCTTCGTCTACACCGTCTGCTTCGGTCTGGGCTTCACATGGCAGCAGACTCTGTCCATGGTCTTTATTTGCGGTCTTGTGAACATTCTGATCACTGTTACCAAGGTTCGTAAGTACATCATCAAGGCCATCCCCCTCAGCTTGCAGAATGCCATTGGCGGCGGCATTGGTCTCTTTGTCGCTTATATCGGCTTCCTGAACGTGGGCTTTATCAACTTTGATGCCGGTGTTCCCGCTATGGCTACCCTGAACAACCCCACCCTTTGGGTATTCTGCATCGGCCTCGTTATTACCATTATCCTGATGCTTCTGAAGGTCAAGGGCGCTATGCTGATCGGCATCATTCTTACTACCCTCATTGGCATCCCCTTCGGCGAGACCTCCTTCGGCGCTTCCGTCAGCTTTAGTCAGGCATGTAAGGATCTTCCCACCACCTTCCTTGCCATCTTCCGTCCGGAAGGTCTGCCCAGCCTGTTCACAGATATGCAAAAGCTGCCCTTGGTACTGATTACCATCTTCTCCTTCAGTATCACCGACACCTTCGATACCATCGGCACCTTCATCGGCACAGGCCGCCGCAGCGGCATCTTCTCCGAAGAGGACGAGGCTCTCATGGATGCCCGTCCCGGCTTTAAGTCCCGTTTGGATAAGGCTCTCTTCGCTGATGCTACTGCAACCTCCATCGGTGCTCTCTTTGGCACATCCAATACCACCACCTTCGTGGAATCTGCTGCCGGCATCGGCGCAGGCGGCCGTACCGGCCTGACATCCGTTGTTGTTGCTGTGTGCTTCGCCGCTTCCGCTTTCCTTGCAAAGCTGGTCAGCGCAGTTCCCTCTGCCGCAACGGCTCCCGTTCTGGTTCTGGTCGGTGTGCTCATGGCTTCCTCCTTCAAGGATGTGGACTGGAGCGATCTGGATGAGGCTGTTCCCGCCTTCTTCGCAGGTCTGTTCATGGCTCTGTGCTACAGCATCTCCTACGGCATTGCCCTTGGCTTCATTACCTACTGCATCGTTAAGATCTGCCGCAAGAAGGTTCGTGAAGTCCATCCCATCCTCTGGGTCTGCACCGCTCTGTTTATCCTGAACTTCATCCTGCTTGCCTTCCTGTAATGCATACAGCACAAACCCACATAGCACCCCCACTCATCTGACATAAAACCAAGGAGTGCATTGCTCCCCCCCTCACCGGGGTAGCAATGCACTCTCATTATAAATTAATGTGAACCGAAGAGGCGGATTTACCGAGGGTGATCGTTCTGTCGGTGCAGTGGGCATCGCAGACGGAGCGATAAATTGCGGTTTACCGAACTGCTTGAAGTTTGCACACAGCCCTTGCCTCTCCCTCCGGGAGAGGTACCTCCCGAAGGGAGGGGGAGAGGGATGTGCAGACAGTTCGTGCAGGAATGCAGTTTCGTATAAGGAATCGGTGCGGTGGATCTGAGGGTAGCTTGTCGGTAGAATCGGTGCGGTGAGCCCTCTCAGGCGCTTCGCGCCAGCTCTCCGGTCGGGAGAGCCAAGAACTGTGAGCAGACTTCAAACAGCCCCATAAATCAGGAGCTTGCGGTACTTGGGTTATGGATCGCAGTCGATTTCGTCTTCTTCTTGCGTTTTCGGCAATGGCCGATCTGTGGCATTGTGGGGCAGGAGGAAGCGGTCTCCGCCTCGCCAGGAGGCTCGGCGGAAGATGTCCGGGCCGTTGAGCTCTGTGTAGTCCCGGAAGATGCAGGGCGGTACGGTGGCACGGAACACCGGCTCTGCGGCAGAGTATTGCTGCCTGAGCAGGAATACATGGGCTCTGGATCGCCACTTGGGTACCAGATCATAGAACACACCCTCGGCACACACCACTCGGATAAATCGGTGATCGGGACAGAGGGTCAGAGGGTCGTAGGCAATGACAGACTCCACGCAAGGAGACCTCCTTCCAAAGAAATATTCCAAATAATTCGAGACACCTTGCATTGTAACCCAAAGGGCGGAATTTGTCAACGCATTCGACAAAAGCCCCCAAAATAAGACAAAAACGGGAGATTGGAAAAGAGAAGCCACACCTTTTGTTAAGGAAGAGACGGGAATTTCACAAAAGTCCTTGCAATCATGGGGAGAATCCTGTATAATAATGTGAGACTGAATATGCGAAAGACAGTATGGAGGATCATTATGGCGAAATTATATTTCAAATACGGCTCAATGGGCTCTTCCAAAACCGCACAGGCATTGATCACCAAGTACAATTATGAAGAGAAGGGAATGACCGTCTGGCTGGTGAAGCCTTCTGCGGATACCCGGGACGGAGAGGTCGTTCTCCGTAGCCGTGTGGGTCTTGAGGCCAATGCAGAGGTGGTTGCACCTCAGACAGATGTCCTTGACCGCTTCTCCCTGAGAGAAAAGGTGGATGTGATCATCGTGGACGAATGCCAGTTCATGACTACTCAACAGATCGACCAGTTGCGGTATATTGTGGATGTGTATAATATTCCCGTACTCTGCTTCGGACTTCGGACGGATTTCCTCAGCACCCTCTTTGATGGCTCGCGCCGTCTCTTTGAGGTGGCTGACACCATTTCCGAGATCAAGGCGATCTGTGACTGTGGCGCTAAGGCTACCACCAATGCCCGTATCGATGCAGAGGGCTATATTGTCACAGAGGGAGATCAGCTCCTCTTGGGCGGCAATGACCGTTACCTTGCCATGTGTCACAAGTGCTGGATCCGCAATATTCGGGAACATCGCAAAGTAAAATAATGATAATTTTCTATATTTGAAAGGAGAAACACTATGAATTGTCCTACCCCCCACATCAATGCCAAGCTCGGTGACTTCGGTCAGACCGTCCTTATGCCCGGCGATCCCCTCCGTGCCAAGTACATTGCAGAGAACTTCCTGGAGAACCCCGTTCTGGTCAACAATGTCCGCGGTGTACAGGGCTACACCGGCTACTACAAGGGCGTGAAGATCAGCGTCATGGCCTCCGGCATGGGCATCCCCTCCATCGGCATCTATTCCTATGAGCTGTACAATGCCTACAATGTACGCAACATCATCCGCATCGGCTCTGCAGGCTCTATTAACCACGACATCCATGTCCGTGATATCGTCATTGCACAGGGCGCTTGCACCGACTCCAACTTCATGCATCAGTACCACATCGACGGCACCTATGCTCCCATTGCTACCTTTGAGGCACTGCGTACCGCAGTGGAAACCTGCGAAGAGATGGGTGCAACCTATCATGTAGGCAACGTCCTGTCCACCGACAATTTCTACAACGATGACGAGGGCATCCCCGAGGCTCTGCAGACCGTTCCCATGTGGCAGAGAATGGGCGTTATGGCCTGTGAGATGGAAGCAGCCGCTCTCTATGCCACTGCCGCTCGCTGGGGCAAGAATGCCCTGTGCATCTGCACCATCTCTGACCACATGCTGACCCACGAGGAGCTGCCCGCCGAGGAGCGCCAGACCTCCTTCCGTGAGATGATGACCATTGCACTCGAGACCGCTGTGAAGCTGGAGAAATAAGCTATGAAGCGTATATTCTTATTCGTTTTAGACTCCTGCGGCTGTGGAGCTATGCCCGATGCAGAGTCCTTCGGAGATGTGGGTGTCAATACCCTGAAGAGCTGCACCACCTCCCACAAGCTCCATATTCCCAATCTGATCGCCTACGGTCTGGGCAATATCGATTCTGTTGACTATCTGGGTCATGCTGAGGCCCCCAAGGGCGCTTATGCCCGTCTCCATGAGGCTTCTATGGGCAAGGACACCACCATCGGTCACTGGGAGATCGCAGGCATCGTTTCCGAGAACCCCCTGCCCACCTATCCCGAGGGCTTCCCTGAAGAGCTGCTGAAGCCCTTCTCCGAGGCTACCGGCAGAGGCATCCTTGCCAATGCCCCCTGGTCCGGCACTGCTGTGCTGGATGCCTACGGTCAGGAGCATCTGGATACCGGCAAGCTCATTGTCTACACCTCTGCAGACTCCGTCTTCCAGGTTGCCGCCCATGAGGAGCTGGTTCCTCCCGAGGAGCTCTACGAGATCTGCCGCACCGCCCGTAAGCTTCTGGTAGGCAAGCACGGTGTCGGCCGTGTCATCGCCCGTCCCTTCCTGGGCAATGCCAAGGACGGCTTCTACCGTACCACCAACCGCCATGACTTCTCTCTGGAGCCTCCCACACAGACCATGCTCGATGCCATCAAGGCAGCAGGGAAGGATATGCTGGCAGTGGGCAAGATCTACGACATCTTCGCAGGTCACGGCACCACCGAGCATGTTTATACCAAGGGCAACACCGACGGACTTGCCAAGACTATGGCTTATGCGGAGCGGGACTTTAACGGTCTGTGCTTCGTCAATCTGGTAGACTTCGACATGCTCTACGGCCACAGACGGAATATTGACGGCTATGCAGAGGCCCTCACCGAGTTCGACGGTTGGTTTGCGGAATTTATGGAGAAGCTTGGGGAAGAGGACTTGGTCATGATCACCGCCGACCACGGCTGTGACCCCGCTTATACCGCTACCACCGACCACACCCGTGAATATGTCCCCCTGCTGATCGCCGGCAAGAAGGTCAAGCCTGTGAATCTGGGCACCCGTATGAGCTTTGCCGACATCGCCGCCACTGTAACAGAGCTGCTGGGTGTGGAATACGAGACCCCCGGCAAGAGCTTTGCCAAGGAAATTCTGGATTGAGAGGAGCAAAACTATGACTCCCATTGAATTGGTTGATCTGGCTATTGAAGCAAGAGAGCACTCCTACTGCCCCTATTCCCACTTTGCTGTGGGAGCCGCCCTCCTTACCAAGAGCGGCAAGATCTATCAGGGCTGCAATATTGAGAACGTGTCCTTTACCCCCACCATCTGCGCCGAGCGGACAGCCTTCTTCAAGGCGGTCTTTGACGGAGAACGGGAATTTGAGGCCATCGCCGTGGTAGGCGGCCCGGCAGGGAAGCCCGTTTCCGACCTCTGCGCCCCCTGCGGAGTATGCCGCCAGGTCATGAGAGAATTCTGCCGAGATGACTTCAAGATTTACCTCAGTAAAGGTGACGGCAGTTATATGGAGGCATCTTTGATAGATATGCTGCCATTTGGCTTCTCTGAGCGTGATCTGAAGGGTTAATTTTAGTAATATTTCACAAAGTTTTCAAAAACACTTGATTTTTTGACAATTTTGTGTAATAATGTATCAAGCGGAATGCCGCAAACAAATTTTTATGGAGGATAAGAAAATGAAGAAACTCATCGCACTGCTTCTGGTAGTCGCTATGGTTGCTTGCCTGTTCGTAGGCTGCGCCGGCGATAAGGAAGATCCCACCGAGACCACCACTGAGCCCACCGCCGAGTCCACCACCGAGCCCACCTCTTCCGTTGATGAAGAGCCCACCACCACCATCCCCGATCCCGTTCCCGCTCCCGCAATGAACATCGCTCTGGTTACCGACGTCGGCAACATCGACGACAAGTCCTTCAACCAGGGTGCATGGGAAGGCGTTGTTGCTTATGCAGAAGCTAACGGCGTTCCCTACGCTTACTACCGTCCTTCCGAGGACTCCGACGTTGCTCGTATCGAGAGCATCGACACCGCTATTGCTAACGGTGCTAACGTCGTTGTCTGCCCCGGCTACCTGTTCGAGACTTCCGTATTCGAAGTACAGAGCACCTATCCCGAAGTTAAGTTCCTGCTTCTGGACGGCGAGCCCCACACTGCTGACTACGCTACTTACGAGACCAAGACCAACACCATGAACATCCTGTACCGTGAGGAGCAGGCCGGTTACATGGCTGGTTACGCTGCTGTTAAGGATGGCTACAGACATCTGGGCTTCATCGGCGGCATCGATGTTCCCGCTGTTGTTCGTTTCGGCCTCGGCTTCGTACAGGGCGTTAACGCTGCTGCTGTTGAGCTGGGCGTTGAAGGCGAAGTAGACGTCAAGTACTGGTACTCCGGCTCCTTCGTTCCCGATGATGCCATCAAGACCAGAGCTGCTGGCTGGTACACTGCAGGCACCGAAGTTATCTTCGCTTGCGGCGGCGGCATCTATGTCTCCATCTGCGCAGCTGCTGTCGAGTCCGGCAAGGCTGTTATCGGCGTCGATAAGGACCAGTCCTTCGAGTCCGAGACCATCATCACCTCCGCTATGAAGAACCTGACCGCTTCTGTTGAGCTGGCTCTGACCGAGATGGCTGCTAACAACGGCGAGTGGGCACACGGCGGCGAGACCATCATCCTCGGCGCTGCTGAGAACTGCGTTGGCCTGCCCACCGCAGAGGCTTCCTGGAGACTGCAGAACTACACTGTTGCTGAGTACGAGGCTCTGTTCGCAGCTATCGCTGACGGCACCATCGCTGTTTCCAACAGCCTGGAGAAGCCCGAAGTCGCTATCGCTGTCGACTACGCTGCTTAATCCATAGCGCTTAAAACCTAAAAATGAGATCCGGGCTTCGGCCCGGATCTTTTTTTATCACCATAAAGCAGTAAAAAAATAAAAAAATTTCAAGATTGCTCTTCCAATTTCCGATAAAATAGTGTATAATGTTCATATCATAGAACTCGTATGTAGTTCAAATTGTGAGGAGTGATAAATTTGGCAGAGACCACCAACAAGCCGACTAAGGCAAATGAGTCGGAGTACGTGATTGAGATGCTGAACATCACCAAGGAATTCCCCGGAATTAAGGCCAACGATAATATTACCCTTCAGCTTAAGAAGGGCGAGATCCATGCCTTGCTTGGTGAGAACGGCGCCGGTAAATCTACTCTGATGAGCGTTCTCTTCGGTCTGTATCAGCCCGAGGCAGGATGCATCAAGAAGAACGGCGAGGTCGTTAAGATCAACGACCCCAATGATGCAAACATGCTGAACATCGGCATGGTTCACCAGCACTTCAAGCTGGTCGAATGCTTCTCTGTTCTGGATAACATCATTCTGGGTGTTGAGCCCAACACCGCCGGTTTCCTGAAGAAGAAGGACGCTCGCAAGAAGGTTCTTGACCTGTCCGAGCGTTATGGACTTCACGTTGACCCCGATGCCATCGTTGAGGATATCTCCGTCGGTATGCAGCAGAGAACCGAGATCCTCAAGATGCTCTACCGTGATAACGAGATCCTGATCTTCGACGAACCCACCGCTGTTCTGACTCCTCAGGAGATCGACGAGCTTATGCGGATCATGCGTGGCTTTGCCAACGAGGGCAAGAGCATCCTGTTCATCACCCACAAGCTGGCTGAGATCATGGCTGTTGCCGACCGTTGCACCGTCCTGCGTAAGGGCAAGTACATCGGCACGGTCAACATTGCCGATACCACACCTCAGGAGCTGTCCCGTATGATGGTTGGCCGTAATGTTAACTTCAAGGTCGACAAGCAGGATATGGAACCCGGCGAAGTCGTTTTGGAAGTCAATGGCATTACTGTTCCCTCCAAGCTCCACAAGGGCAATTCCGTACAGGACGTATCCTTCAACGTTCGCCGTGGCGAGATCGTTACTCTTGCAGGTATCGAAGGCAACGGCCAGACCCAGTTTGTCTATGCCCTCACCGGTTTGGACAAGCCCACCGCAGGCAGTATCAAGCTCTGCGGAAAGGACATCACCAAGATGGCCATCCGTGACCGTAGCAAGATGGGCATGAGCCACATTCCCGAAGATCGCCATAAGCACGGCTTGGTTCTGGACTATTCTCTGGAGCAGAACATGGTTCTGCAGAAGTACTGGGATCCTCAGTTCCAGTCCATGGGCTTCATCAAGTTCGACGCAGTCCGTGAGTATTCCGAGCGGCTCATTGAGCAATACGATGTCCGTAGCGGTCAGGGCCCCATTACCATGGCCCGTTCCATGTCCGGCGGTAACCAGCAGAAGGCAATCGTCGCCCGTGAGATCGACAAGGATCCCGAGCTTCTGGTTGCGGTTCAGCCCACCCGTGGTCTGGACGTCGGTGCGATCGAGTACATCCACAAGCAGATCGTTGCTCAGCGTGATGCAGGCAAGGCAGTTCTTCTGGTTTCTCTGGAGCTGGACGAGGTCATGAATCTGTCTGACCGTATCCTTGTTATGTATGAGGGCGAGATCGTCGGTGAGTTCGATCCCAAGGTTACCACTACTGAAGAGCTCGGCTTGTACATGGCCGGTGCAAAGCGTCAGGAAAGGTAGGCATATTTGATATGAAGAAATCCATTATTAGTATTTTGGCTGCGGTCATTTCCATTGTAGCAGGCTTGGTACTTGGTCTGGTGGTTGTTATGGCTACCGGCTCGGATGCCGCCATTTCCTGGAGCTGCTTTACTGCAATGCTGACCTCCGGCTTCTCCTCTATGGCAAAGCTTGCCAAGGTTCTTTATCAGGCAGCTCCTCTGATCATGACAGGTCTGTCTGTTGGCTTCGCATTCAAGACCGGTTTGTTCAACATCGGTGCTCCCGGTCAGTACCTCATGGGTGCATTCGTGGCTCTGGTTGGTGCCATCCAGTTCCAGCTTTCCTGGCCCATCTGCATCATTGCCGCTATGATCGCCGGCGCACTTTGGGGCGCACTTCCCGGTTTGGCAAAGGCTTATTTCAACGTCAACGAGGTTATTACCTCCATTATGCTCAACTGGATCGGCCTGTTCATTGTGAACATTTCTCTCATGAACATGCCCAAGATGCTGCCTCCTCACTGGGTACCTTCCCCCATCAAGGACCGTACCGCCAGCCTGAAGTATGCAAATCCCGACGGCATCATCCCCAAGATGGGCATGGACGAGTTCTTCGGCTCTCCCTACATCAACATCAGCATCATCATCGCCATTCTCTTTGCTGTTGTGATCTACATCATTCTGAACCGTACCACCTTCGGTTACGAGCTCAAGGCCTGCGGACACAACCGTGAGTCTGCTCGCTATGCAGGTATCAATGCGAAGAGAAACATCATTCTGTCCATGTGCATTGCCGGCGCTCTGTCCGGTGTAGGTGGCGCTCTGTACTACCTCTCCGGCGAGGCAGATTACAACATCCTGAAGGTTCTGCAGGCAAATGGCTTCAACGGCATCCCCGTTGCCCTGCTTGCTACCTCCAATCCTCTCGGCATCATTTTCTCCGCCCTGTTTATTTCCTACATTCAGGTCGGTGGTGAGGCCATGCAGCCCCACTTCGCAACAGAAGTTATTGACATCATCGTTTCCGTCATCATCTATCTTGCTGCCTTCACTCTGCTGACCAAGGGTCTGCTGAGCAAGGTCATCAAGTTCAATGACGGCAAGGACGCAAACGCAGAGCCCAAGCCTGCGGAAAAGAATACAGGAAAGGAGAACGGTAAATAATGAATATTCTTGCTGATATTATTAGTGCAACTGTTCTGTTCGCCATCCCTCTGCTCCTGGTTGCTCTGGGCGGTATGTTCTCCGAGCGTTCCGGTATTATCAACATTGCACTCGATGGCATCATGATCATCGGCGCACTTCTTGGCTGTCATACTCTGAAATGGCTGGATCCTGCTGTTACCGCTGGTAATCTGGGCTCTCAGGTGGCCGTTATGATCGCAATTCTGGTTGCCGGTGTTGCCGGTATCGCGCTGTCCCTGCTCCTGGCCTTCTCCGCCATCAATCTCCGTGCGGATCAGACCATCGGCGGTACTGCTCTGAATATGTTTGCCCCTGCATTCTCCATCGTTCTGACTTGGGCGATCCTTGGACAGGGTCAGACCACTATGACCCTTCCCACTTGGGTACGTATTGTGCAAAATAACTTTGGCAAGGAAGCCAGCGGCACCTTCGGCGATATGCTGGTATTCAAGAGCCTGTATGCTACCCACTTCCTCTGCATCATCCTTTTCGCTGCAGCAGTCATCCTGCTGTACAAGACCAAGTTTGGTCTCCGTCTCCGTGCTTGCGGTGAGCATCCCCAGGCTGCGGACTCTGTTGGCATTAACGTCTATAAGATGCGCTATGCCGGTGTTATGATCTCCGGTTTCCTGGGCGGCATTGGCGGTATGTCCTTCGTCTTCGCCGTTGGCGGATTCCAGTCCGAGGTTGCCGGTTACGGCTTCCTGGCTCTGGCTGTTATGATTTTCGGTAACTGGAAGCCCTGGTCCATTCTGGGTGCAGCATTCTTCTTCTCCTTCTTCCGTGTTATCGGTAACTACGCATCCTCTATTCCCTTTATGCCCAAGCTCTCTAATGTAGAGGGTGTAACAACTTACCTGTGGCCCTCCATTCCCTATGTGGTCACTGTCATCCTGCTGATCCTGACTTCCAAGAGATCCCGTGCTCCCAAGGCAGAAGGTATCCCCTACGACAAGGGTCAGAGATAAATTCATCAATCGCATTTGTCCTATCCTCGCTTGCGGGGATAGGACAAGCACTATATGTAAAGAGAAATCGACATGGAGGATATTCTATGCCCAATATTATCGTCATCGGTATTGCCGGCGGCAGTGGCAGTGGCAAGACCACTTTGATGAAGAGCCTGCTGGCCCGATTCCAGGATGATGTCACCGTCTTGAGCCACGACAACTATTACCGCCCCTTCGATGAAATGACCATAGAGGAGAAGAAGCAGGTCAACTACGACCATCCCGATGCCTTCGAGACGGAAATGCTGATCGAGCACCTGCGTATGCTCAAAGAGGGCAAGGCCATCGACTGCCCCGTCTATGATCATGCAACCTATGCCCGTGCCGCCGAGACCAAGCGTGTAGAGCCCAGCAAGGTCATTCTGGTAGAGGGCATCCTAATCTTTGAGAACAAAGAGCTTTGCTCCCAGATGGACATTAAGATCTATGTTGACACCGATGCGGATGTCCGCCTGATCCGTCGTATCAAGCGTGACGTAGCCAAGCGTGGCAGAAGCATTGACTCTGTCCTCAACCAGTATCTGGACACCGTCAAGCCCATGCATGAGCAGTTCGTAGAACCCAGCAAGAAGAATGCCGATCTGGTCGTTCTGGAAGGCGGCAAGAACTTAGTCGCTCTGGAAATGATCATCGACCGCATCCAGCGTCACATCGATCAGGAAATCTGATCTACCCAAAGAGGCTGTTTCAAAATGATCCCTCATTTTGAGACAGCCTCACCTTTATTCTTTTCGTCCCGTATTTCCCCTTGATCATGCAACTTGAAGTTTGCACACAGCCCTTGCCTCTCCCTCCGGGAGAGGTACCTCCCGAAGGGAGGGGGAGAGGGATGTGCAGACAGTTCGTGCAGGAATGCAGTTCGTGAGAGCAATCGGTGCGGTGGTTCTGTGGGTAGTTTTTGAGTGGAATCGGTGCAGTGAGCCCTCTCAGGCGCTTCGCGCCAGCTCTCCCGGAGGGAGAGCCAAGAGCCAGGTGGGCATCGCAGACGAAGCGTTAAATTTCGATTTGTCGAGCTGTTTATCGTATAACACCGTAGGGGCGACCTGTGGTCGCCCGGTCATTGTCGGTAAACGACAATGACAAAATTACGGGATTATCACGAGTTTTCCGACAAAATCGAAACATTTTGCGGGCGACCACAGGTCGCCCCTACGAACAAATTCGGAAATCGAACTGCTCCACAAATCGGAATTTGGCGACGAATGTATCTATGCTCTGTTTCGTCCTGTTTGTGAGACAGCACCTTTTTCCAATATTGCCCCATTTGGGAATGGAACGAGGGATAAATCAGACGAACTACCCTATAACCTTATGATCTAAGGTAAGGGTAGTTCGTCTGATTTTGCAGTGGTATGTTAGTATGTGGATCACAGGGACTGTTACAAGAAGCCTTCTGTGGAGAGGTAACGGGTCGCAGGATCGGGGAGAATGGTCAGGATGGTTTTGTCGGCATTTTCAGGACGGCTTGCCAGAAGAAGGGCGGCATGGAGAGCCGCGCCGGAGGAAATACCGGCAAGAATGCCCTCTTCCCGTGCCAGACGTTTGGCGGCGGCGAAGGCCTCTTCCTCTGTGACGGGGAGGATCTCGTCTATGAGGGAGAGATCCAACACTTCCGGAATAAAGCCTGCACCGATGCCTTGGATGCCGTGGGGACCGGGGGCTCTTCCAGACAGAACGGCGGATGTCGCAGGCTCTACACCTACCACAGTGATGGGCTTCCTGGTTTTCAGATAAGCCCCTGTGCCGGTGATAGTGCCGCCTGTGCCGATGCCGGCTACCAAAATATCGATCTGTCCCTCTGTTGCGTCCCAGATTTCCGGCCCTGTGGTTTCAAAATGAGCGCGGGAATTGGCAGGGTTTGTGAACTGACCGGGGATCAGCCCGTGGGGAAGCTCTTTGGCAAGCTGTTCTGCTTTTGCAATTGCCGCAGACATGCCACCGGCAACCAAAAGAACTTCTGCGCCGTAGGCTTCCATAAGCTTGATCCGCTCCCGTGACATGGTGTCCGGCATGACGATGATGGCTCTATAGCCTCGCAGGGCGGCAAGGAGACACAGCCCGATACCGGTGTTGCCGGAGGTGGGCTCAATGATGACGGAATCCTTGCAGAGTAAGCCCCTTGCTTCGGCATCGTCCAGCATGAATTTTGCCACTCTGTCCTTTACAGAGCCGCCGGGGTTTAGAAATTCCAGCTTGACCAGAATACGGGCAGGACTTTGGATGTGGCTAAGCTCCAAAAGGGGAGTGTTGCCGATGAGCTCCTCCGTATTGCGGTAGATCCTCATGGTTAGACCTCCCTTATTTCAGAATGATTCGTTTGCCACCGACGTATGGGAGCACCTTGCCGATCCGTTGGGCAGAGGGAACGGCATCCTTTAGAGCGGCTTCCATGGCATCTGCATCCTCGGCATCCACGGCAATCAGCAGACCGCCGGAGGTCTGGGGATCATAGAGCAGATCCTGCACCGCCAAGGCCACCTCGCCGTGATCTACGAACTCTTCTGCAAAAGCCCGATTGCGGTACATTCCTGCAGGGAGGATGCCCCAGGAGGCAAATTCCAGAGATGCGGGGATCAGGTCAATGGCCTTGGTGTCAATTTCCAATTGGGTATCGCTGCCCTGTGCCATCTCCAGCCCGTGACCCATGAGACCGAAGCCGGTAACATCGGTACAGGCATGGACACGGTACTGCACCATGACATCACGGGCGGACTTGTTCAGGGTGGTCATGAGCTTCTTGGCAAAGGCAGAGGTTTCCGCATCTAAGAGCTCTGCTTTCTGTGCGGCAGTGAGGACTCCGATGCCCAGGGGCTTGGTAAGGAAGAGAACGTCCCCGATTTTCGCCCCGGAATTGGTCAGTAGCTTCTTCGGGTGGACGAAGCCTGTAACAGCCAGACCGTACTTGGGCTCATCATCAAAAATGCTGTGACCGCCGGTGATGATACAGCCGGCCTCATAGACCTTGTCGTAGCCGCCCCGAAGGAGGGCATGGACAGCCTCTTTGGGAAGGCTCTCCGGCACAGCCATGATATTCAGGGCAAGCTTGGGCTCACCGCCCATAGCATACACGTCGGACAGGGCATTGGTTGCGGCGATCTGTCCGAAGGTGTAGGGATCATCGTCAATGGGAGGGAAAAAGTCCACGGTCTGTACCAGAGCCAGCTCCTCAGAGACCTTGTAGACGGAGGCATCGTCGGATTTGTCGAAGCCAACCAATAAATTGGGATCGCTATGTACCCGAATATCGTCCAGAAGCTTTGCCAGCGTGCCGGCACCTACCTTTGCGCCGCAACCGGCACATTTTGCAAGCTTAGTCAGTTTGATATCATCCATATTATAAAACCTCCGAGAATCGTAGAATTGCTTCCAATACACCGCCGCCGATGGACAGGGCCTTGTCGGAAACCAGATGGCAGTAGCTTCTGTCCCCACGGGGATCTACGTCTCCTGCCTTCATGCCCTTGTGAACGGGAACACCGTCGGCAAGGATCCCGCGGAGAACACCGTCAATTTGGCAGAGCATAGGTACACCGTCCACAGTGCCTGCCACATCTCCCTGCTTCACCATAGCACCGATCTCCAGAATTCGGCGGAAAATACCTTCCTCCGGGGCTCGGAGGACACGTTCTCCCGCAAAGCCACCGATGAGACCGGGAATGTTGGTGTTGGGCAGGGGAGAGCCTTGGGTGATGACTCTGCCCAAGGTGTGACCACGCATGGTTTCGATAGCGGCATGGCAATCCACCCCTGCGGTAAAGCCGGGGCCTACACCGATGACACAGGGGGCATCGGTGATCTTGGTGCCTAAATTCCGTTTGGCAAGAATGGCATCTACCACCACCTGAGGGCGCAGGGCTTGCAGACATTGGCATTGGGGATCTGCCAGAACGGGGATCTCTCCACGGGACAGGATCTGTCCTACGGCCTCGGGATCGGGAGCGAAACGGGCGGTGACATCCTCCACCTGTGCCTCTCTGTGGAGGATGGCCTGAGAGAAGCAGACAGTCCTGCGGATAGCGGTGGGTTGGGGAAGGTCGGTCATAACAACTTGAAATTTGGCATGGTGCAGTCTCAGAGCAATGCCGGAGGCAAGGTCGCCTGCACCGCGAATCAGTACGAGCATAAGATCTCTCCTTTGGAAAGGGATGCGGTAAATACCGGGGAGTGCAGAAGCCTTGCAAGAGCGGCGGCTTCTGTGGGATGGCTGTCTGCCTGATTGATCACGACAAGGTCTCCCAAGGCTTCCTGTTCCAGCGCCAAGGCAACGGCCTCAGGGGTAGCAATTTTGGAGCCGGTGAGGGCGTAAAACAGCTCCGGGCGATGGACAGCCTCAGAGATGGGCTTGCCGATGCCTGAAGCGCCTACAAGAGTAACGGTCAGCGTGCAAGCCTCCGGGATCACCGGCTCATGGGGGGCATGGGCCTTCAGGGGCAGATGCTTGGAACCGTCGGCTTCTACCAGAACATAATCGGCAAGGGAAGCAAGCTCCTGAAAGCTCTGCTTGGGTGGGGCGAGCTTGCCCATAGGGCCGGGACTTCCCACGCAGAGCACTCCGGTGACCTTGCCTGTTTCTTCTGCCACGGGAATATGAGGGGGAGGGAAAATCAGGGTAGAGGTACACAGGATCACAGAGCCCTGCAATTCTTCTGCAAGGCGGTACATTAGGGAGGTCTTTCCTCCACTGCCTATTATGGCGGTGATCCCCCGTGGGATGGACAGGGCTTCAGAGAAGGTCATAGCCGGATCTCCTTCGTTATTCTTATCATAGAATAACATATTTTTATTCTTTCGTCAACCGAAAAAGTTGACGGCAGGGGACTGCCTGTGGTATACTGTAGCTATGGAAAATAAATTCAGACCCGTCGTATCTGTGCGGATCTTTGGAGAGGGAAAGTGCTTCGGACCCGGTGTGGCACAGCTCCTTAGGCAGGTGGAGGAAAGGCATTCCCTCCGTGCCGCCGCTATCTCCATGGGCATGGCCTACTCCAAAGCATGGACGATCGTCAAAACCGCCGAGAAAGAACTGGGCTTCGAACTGCTGGTATCCACCACAGGGGGCAAAAACGGAGGAGGTGCAACACTTTCACAAAGGGCCACAGGCCTACTCGCCGCCTATGAGGAATACTGCACCCACGTCCGAGCCTATGCCCAACAAGAATTTGCAAACCGCTTCCCTCAAGTCCTCTACTCGGAAGCAGAGGAAGAATAATAGCTCAAAAGGATCCTCCCCAAAAACAGGGAGGATCCTTTATTGCGATACAACAGACCTTCTAAATTCGGATCAATGGGTCTTTGCTTATTTCTTCGCTTTGTGACCGAAGAGGAGAGTTCCGAAGAGGACGGAGAGGGGGACAGCCAGGATGACACCGGCGGAGCTTGCCAGAGCCTGCACAGCCTCCACGGACAGGTAGGCGGTGGACATAAGCTGCTGATAAGAGGGCTCCAGAGACACCAGATAGATCATCATGACCAGAGAAGCGCCTACAAAGGCGAGGATCAGGGTGTTGGTCATAGTACCGACCATATCCCGTCCGATGGTGATGCCGGATTTGAACAGCTCCTTGCGGCTCAGATCAGGGTTCACAGTGATCAGCTCCTTCATGGCAGAGCTGATGCTCATGGCAACGTCATTGACAGCGCCCAGTGCGGCAATGAGGATGCCGCCGACCAGAAGATCCCCGATCTGTAGGGACTTGGTCACCGGCTGCATCTGCTTGATCTGCAGGAGGGCTTCAATGGTGGAGTCTACCTCATAGGTCTTGTAGCCGTTGACACGGAGGATCTCACAGGCAATGCGACCGAACACTGCGGCAACGACAACACCGGAGACCGTGCCCAGAATGGCACAGAGGGTCTTCTTGTTGACTCCTGTCAGAAGGACGAAATCCACAACGGTTACGAAGGCGCACATGGCAAGAACCGTGGGGAGAGTCGGTGCGCCGCCGATGAGCAGGGGGATCAGGATGCTGAACATACACACAAAGGTCAGACATAGGCTGAGCAGGGACTTAGCTCCAACCTTGCCACCGACCAACACGGTCAGGAGGAGGAAGAGGGCCAGAACCAGCAACAGGGGAGAGGAACGGTCAAAATCCTGGAGAACCAGGTCTGTGACTGTTCCGTCTTCGTATACTACAGCCAGAGTGACGCTGTCCCCCACCTTCACAGGGGTGCCGTAGAGGAAGCTCATGTTATTGACCACTTCGTAGAAACGCTGTCCGGCATAGTCACCGCTTGTCAGCTCCACGGTGAGGAATTGCTTGCCCACGGGAACATCCTCAAAGTCCTGCTGGGTCTCATATTGGTTCTTGGTGATGTCCAGTACCCTTCCCTTTTCGTAAGTAATGCCGGCATGAACGGTGGATTGGGGGATCGAGGGGGTCTGCTGAGCCCACTGATATGCCCACAGGAAGACCACTGCCGCCAGAGAAAGAATGGTCACCCCAAGGAGAGAGGAAAGGGTCAAAGGCTTCCGCTCAACTCTCTTTTCCCTCCAAGACAGGGTGGGAAGGCCGAGGGTCTTCCACAGCAGTACAACACCGCCCAGAGCCAGAAAGCCTGTGGAGAGCAGCTCTAAGGGCCTGGCACCCCGTCCGAGGAACAGGATGAAAAGCAGTAAAGCGCCCCCAAGAAAGAGCAGCCCCACGGGGAGAAAAATTCTACTAAGGAAAGGTCGTTTTTCTTTCATTTGTAAATTACCTCATTGATGGAATATATCTATTATAATATAGTGAATCCAAGCTGTCAAGCAAAAGCTGAGAGAAAGATAGATAGGCAAAATGACCAAAATTCAAATACCATTGGTTTCAAAGGGAATTTTATAATTTCACGGCAATATAACATATAGCGAACAGGGAGGAAAGGGCAGGAAATTGTAGCTTTGCACAAAAAGCAAAAAATGTGGGACAAGAAGCAAAATATGGGTGGAATTTTTCTTGGATTTGTGGTATCATGTTCCTATCACTATGGGTATCTCTGCGCCCAAGCGGAGAATCTGTAAATATTTTAGGAGGACAAACAAATGAGAAAGAATCTCAAGAGAGCGATCAGCTTGCTTCTGGCAATGGTGATGGTTCTCAGCGTACTGCCTGTTATGGCATTCGCAGCGGACACCTATGTGGCTAAGGCTGCAACCGGTATCCCCGAGGGCAAGGATGTTGTGATCTACAACGCACTTGGCTTCAGTGTCTTCGGCAGCTGCAATGCCGGTAACGTATCCCCTATCGCAGCCAACCTCACCGAGGATGAGCTGGAGGTCAAGGAAGGCTCCGGTGCCTACCGCCTCACCAAGAACACCGACGGCACCTACTACATCACCTACGGCGGCCAGTATCTGTATGCCATTGATACCAGCAGCCTGGGCATGAGCAGCACTGCTGTCAAGGGTGCAAAGTGGACCATCACTGCAACCACCGGCGGCTACTACATTGCCAACGTGGATCAGAAGTTCTACGACAACCCTGTTCACATCGAGTATTACGGCGGCGCCTTCAAGCTGTGGAGCTACAAGGCAGAGACCAATGATAACTATATCATGAACTTCTTCGAGCTGCCCGCAGAGGCTGACGAAGACGGCGACGGCAGAGTCGGTGCAGACGCTCTCCCCGCAGGCAACCGTCCCAAGGACGGCAGCAAGGTCGTGATTTATAACCACTCCGGCTCCGCATGTGTCGGCGGTGTTGACGGTGTGAGCCTGTCCTCCATCGAGTCCAAGCTGGAAGGCAATGAGCTGAAGGTCGGCAACGGCGCTCTCATTTTCACCATCCATGTAGACGGCGAGTACTACACCTTCGAGAACCAGGGCAAGTTCCTGCGTACCTCCGAGAACCAGACCGACGGCAGCAATGCCGAGGAGCTGTACTTCGTTGAAGAGGAAAGCGACTACACCAAGTGGAAGCTGGAACAGGTAGAAGGCGGCTTCCTCATGTCCAACAAGGTTGCTACCTACAAGACCCGTCCCGTTGTCATCGAGTACTTCGGCGAGGCCTTCAAGGGCTGGACCGTGGGCAGCGGCGACATCAGCCTCTTTGCTATGAAGTTCTTTGAGGTTGAGGATCCCCAGAACATCGGCTATGTTCTGAACCCCACCATGACCATCAATGCTCAGAATGCTTATCTGGGTATCTCCTATGAGTTCAAGATGAAGCTGGACGAGCTGAGCCAGATCAAGAAGCTGGACATGACCGCTTCTGTTGACGGCGGCGCTCCCTTTGCTGTCACCGAGAAGAGCTCCAAGGACAATGAGTACGTTTACGCTGTAGACGGCTCCAAGCTCACCGGCAAGAAGCTGACCCTGAAGGGTACTGCTACCAATGAGTTCAACATGACCTATTCCGCAGAGGTTACTGTGGACATCATGGATGAGCCCGTGATCCTGAACGTATCTCCCGCTTCCAACGAGTCCACCGGCACCGAGAAGCGCCCCGAGATCGTGATCGATATTGCCAACTGCGGCACCAACCCCAAGGTCGTTATGACCCTCGACGATGTTGCGGTTACTCCCACCGTAACTGCTAAGAAGATCAGCTATAAGCCCACTGAGGATCTGACTGATGACCGTCACGTTGTTGCTCTGACCATTACCCGTGCTGATGGCAAGGTCGCTGAGATGACCTGGTCCTTCAGCGTTGGCGAAGGCACTCTGGGCCTGTACTATGGCCAGATGCACGCACATACTGCTGAGTACTCCGACGGCGCAGGTACTCTGGAGGATGCATACGAGTATGCTTCCAAGGCAGAGGACATCGACTACATCTTTATTACCGACCACTCCAACTACTTCGATACCACCAAGACTGCTACCACCTCCAGCTACTATGATCTGAGCTCTCTGGAGATGGCTAAGAGCGGTGGCATCACCAAGTGGGAAGAGGCCAAGCTCACTGCACTGCAGTACACCACCGAGTCCTTCATCGCCGCTTACGGCTATGAGATGACCTGGTCCGGCGGCCCCGGCCACACCAACTCCTTCAACACCTACGGCACTGTTTCCCGTAACAACTCCGAGATTAACAACAAGACCGGCTATGCAGGTATGCACCGCTACAACGACCTGATGGTTTACGCAAACCAGGGTCTGGATATCAACGGTCAGCCCGTAGCAGAGGGTGTCAAGACCAGGTACATCGAGGACGCTCCTGTTGTTTCTCAGTTCAACCACCCCGGCAAGACCTTCGGCAACTTCGACAACTTCGCAGGCTACACTCCCGCCCGTGACAGCGTTCTGTCTCTGGTTGAGGTCGGCAACGGCGAAGGCGCAGTTGGCGGCAACGCATATTTCCCCAGCTATGCAGAATATGATCTGGCTCTGTCTAAGGGCTGGCACGTAGCTCCCACCATTAACCAGGACAACCACAAGGGTAAGTGGGGCGATGCCAACACCGCCCGTGACGTTATCGTAACCGACGACTTCACCGAGGCAGGTCTGTACAGAGCAATGTCCGAGCGTCGCGTCTATGCTACCGAGGACCAGAACCTCCGTATTTACTACTACCTGAATGACGTCCTCATGGGCGGCGTTGTCCCTGTTGAGGACGACCAGACCATCGAGAAGGTCACCATTAAGGCTTCCATCTCCGACCCCGACAAGGAAGGTCTTGGCAAGATCGAGGTCATTGGCGAGAACGGCCTGACCAAGTACTCTGTTGATGTTGCAGGTGCTACCTATGAGCTGAAGGTAGAGCTGGACAACACCGACGCTTACTACTACATCCGTGTTACCGAGGCCGACGGCGACATCGCTGTTACCTCTCCTGTTTGGGTTGGCGAGGCTACTCCCATCACCGCAGAGGCTTCTACCAGCACCTATATCAGCATCATGGGCGAGGCAGAGACTGTCTCCGCTACTGTTACCAACTCCGCTGAGGCTGCATACACCGTCAGCAAGGTAGAGTTCACCCTGAATGCACAGGGCAAGGAAATGGTTGTCTACACCGACAACACTGCCAGAACTGTTGCAGCAGGCGCAAACGAAACTGTAAGCTTCGACTTTGTTCCCTCCATCGAGGGCGAGCAGACCATGACTGTTATTTTCTATGGCACCTACAACGGCAAGGATTTCAAGTGCCAGGCCGCTTATGAATTTGATGCCATTGATCCCTACAAGCTGATCCGTGTGGGTGTTGACTACGGTCATGACAATTACTATCTGTCCGGCAACTACAAGGACAATGCAGGCAACTTCGTCCAGTTCTGCGCTCAGAACGGCGTTCTCTGCGAGCAGATCGACAAGGGCGAATTCACCTACGAGACCCTTTCTCAGTATAAGCTGGTGGTTCTGACCGTTCCCTATCTGAGAAAGGACGGCAAGGCCAATACCTATACCGCAGAAGAGCTTGCTGCACTGACCAAGTTCGCAGCAGAAGGCGGCAGCCTCATCGTTTGCTCCAAGTCCGACCGTGAGAACGACTACGACAACTGTGCAGACAACTCCAATGCTATTCTGGAAGCTGTAGGCGCTCATACCCGTGTGGTCAACGGTATCATTGTCGACAATGAGATGAAGGCCAACGAGGCATACCGTATCTACTTCTCCAGCAAGGACAACTTCAACACCGAGCATCCCTTCACCAAGGGCACCTACACCTCCTCCAATGCCTTCGGCACTGTTTCCTCTCCCGAGAATCAGACCGGTTTCCAGGTTTACAACGGCGCTCCCATTGAGATTCTGGAAGGCTATGAGGGCAAGGTTGAGACCCTGATCCGTGGCTACAACACCACTTGGGGCTCCCACTACGACGGCTACTTCACCGGTGCTGCATTCGTTCCCGAATATGACGAGACCAACGAGACCGCTGTCTCCGTCAAGATGGGTGACGTCAATGTCATGACCTACGAAGAGCTGCCCGCAGGCGGTTGGGTCCTGACCTCCGGTGTTACCTTCTTCTCCAACTACGACATCAAGGACGAGGTTGAGTACGCCAACAAGTACATCCTCCGCAACATTCTCCGCTCCATGAGAACCGGAGATGAGGTCGTTACTCCTCTGGAAGAGGTAAAGAAGCAGACCGAAGGCGAATTCACCGTTGACGGCTATGTTACCTCTAACGCTTCCGCTTATGATCAGGACACCGCTTTCTTCGATTGCATCTATATCCAGGACAAGGAAGGCAATGGCCTGAACATCTTCCCCGTAGCCGGCAACTATGCCATCGGCATGAATGTCCGTTGCCACGGCGGTATCACCTTCTACTGCGGCGAAGTCGAGCTGAACCTGGGTACTGAGCATCATGGTTACATCCGTGTTATCTCCGACGAGCTGTACGAAGTGAAGCCCGCAAGAGTCTCCTGCGCTACTGCTATGTCTGATGCAACAATCGGTAACCTCATGAAGATCGGCGGCAAGGTCGTTGATATTCATAAGACCGAGGGTGTCATTGACAAGATCTATGTACAGGATGCTACCGGCATCGCTTGCGTATTCATCAACGGCTACATCAACAAGGACTACACCGGTCTGGACGATCTGAAGGTCGGCATGCTGATCTACGCTGTCGGTATCGGTTCCCGTGACGTGGACGAGACCAGCGACTCCGGCGAAGTCTTCGCCCGTCTCCGTGTCCGTAACCGTTCCGAGATCGAGATCTACGATTCTAATGTACAGATGGCCTTCAACGATGTCAGCCAGCTGGATTGGTTCTTTGAGTCCGTAGAGTACTGCTTCAACAACGGCCTGCTCAGCGGCATGAGTGCAACCGTATTCGGACCTCAGGTCACTCTGAACCGTGCAATGGTCGCTACCGTTCTCCACCGCATGGCCGGCGAACCCAAGGCTGCTGCAGCCGCTGAGTTTACCGATGTTATGGAAGGCGCTTACTACTTCGATGCAGTTGCTTGGGCAGCTGAGAACGGCATCGTTATGGGTTACACCGACGGCACCTTCAAGCCTGAGAACATGATCACCCGTCAGGAAATGGCAGCTATGCTGGCAAGATATGCAAGATATGCCAAGGTAGACACTACCAAGAAGGGCGATCTGACCACCTATCCCGATGGCGAGACTGTTGCTCCTTGGGCACAGGAAGATGTCGCATGGTGTGTAGCAGAAGGCATCATCAATGGTGTAGCAAGCACCAAGGGCACCTACCTGCAGCCTTACGGCATTGCAACCCGTGCTCAGTTTGCAACCATTATCATGCTCTTTGACCAGCTGAATAAGGGCGAATAATTCCAAAACCGATGCCCTGCCTCCCCAATCAGGAGGCAGGGCATTATACGTAAAAAAGCAGGGCCGTTTTGACAACGGTCCTGCTTTTTTAGATGGTATTAGTCGATGATGTCAACAGTAACGCGTTTACCGTCGCGCTGTGCGACAGTCTTGACGACGGTACGGATCTCCTTTGCAATACGGCCCTGTCTGCCGATAACCTTGCCCATATCCTCGGGGGCTACACGCAGCTCAAGAACCATGTTGTCTCCGTCCTCTCTCTCTGTAACCGTGACCGCTTCAGGATGATCGACCAGTTGCGTCGCGACGTAGAGCAAGAGTTCCTTCATCGTTAACTCCCTTCTGAATTAAAGGACGTTAGCCTTCTTCAGGAGAGCCTTCACGGTGTCGGTCGGCTGTGCGCCGTTCTTGATCCACTGCTGTGCCTTCTCTGCATCAACGGTGATGGTTGCGGGCTCGGTCAGGGGGTTGTAGGTGCCGATCTCTTCGATGCAACGGCCATCACGGGGGCTGCGGGAATCAGCAACGATAATGCGGTAGTAGGGAGCCTTCTTTGCGCCCATTCTTCTCAGTCTGATCTTAACCATGGGATAATCCTCCAAAAATAAAATAATAATGAAATAATATATCTTTAGGTCTGTTGCCTAATGATTACAATAGAATCGGCTTACATGCCGGGGAAGCCCTTCATGCCTCCCATTTTTGCAAGGAGCTTGTTCTTCTTGCCGCCCTTGCCGTTGAATTGCTTGATCATCTGTTGCATCTGATCAAATTGCTTCAGCAGACGGTTGATGTCCTCCACCTTCTGTCCGCAGCCAAGGGCGATGCGGCGCTTCCGGGAAGAGTTGAGAACATGGGGATTCTCTCTCTCGTAGGGGGTCATGGACAGGATGATAGCCTCAATGCGACCCATGGCAGACTCGTCTACCTGGAGATTCTTCACATTGCCCATGCCGGGGATCATGGCCATAAGCTCTTGCATGGAGCCCATCTTCTTGATCTGGAGCATCTGGTCATAGAAGTCTGCCAGAGTGAACTTGTTGGCGCGGAGTCTCTGCTCCAGCTCGGCGGCCTTCTTCTGATCCAGTGCCTGCTCTGCCTTCTCGATCAGGGACAGAACGTCGCCCATGCCCAGAATTCTGGAAGCCATGCGCTCCGGATGGAAGGCCTCGATCATATCCAGCTTCTCGCCGGTGCCGATGAACTTCACGGGCTTGCCGGTGACAGCCTTGACGGACAGAGCGGCGCCGCCACGGGCATCGCCGTCTAACTTGGTCAGCATGACACCGTCAATATTCAGCCATTCGTTAAAGGTCTGGGCGGCATTGACCGCATCCTGACCGGTCATGGCATCGACAACCAAGAGGATCTCAGAGGGCTCTACCTCTGCCTTGATGGACTTGAGCTCATTCATCAGGTTCTCGTCTACGTGAAGACGGCCTGCGGTGTCCAGGAATACGATATCATTGCCGTGCTGCTGTGCGTGACGGATGGCAGCCTTGGCGATCTTGACAGGATTCTCCTGACCCATCTGGAAGACGGGAATGCCCAACTGTCCGCCAACGACCTCTAACTGGTGGATGGCAGCAGGACGGTAAATGTCACAGGCAACCAGAAGGGGACGCTTGCCCTGCTTCTTGAACAGGCCTGCAAGCTTGGCACCGTTAGTGGTCTTACCTGCACCCTGCAGGCCAACCAGCATGACCACGGTAGGGGACTTGGGAGAGATGGTAATACGCTGATTCTCACTGCCCATAAGGCGGATCAGCTCTTCATTGACGATCTTGACGATCATCTGTGCGGGGGTCAGACTCTCCATAACATCCTGACCGACACAGCGCTCGGAGACGGACTTCACAAAATCCTTGACAACCTTGTAGCTGACGTCGGCTTCCAGAAGAGCCAGGCGAATTTCACGCATGGCTTCCTTGATGTCGGATTCGGTCAGACGGCCCTTGCCGCGAAGCTTCTTGAATGCGGCATTTAATTTAGCGGTTAAACCTTCAAAAGCCATTGTTTACTCCTTTACGGACGAGGCGGCGGACAGGATCTCTTGCGCTCTCTGTCGCACCTGAATATCCGAGTGTTGCAGAAGCTCTTGGGCGGCACAGCGGATGCTGTCCATGATACTGCGCAGCTGCTGCATCCGTTCCACACAGCCGGTGGTACGCTCCATCTGCTGCAGGATCGTCTCTGCCCGATTGATGGCATCGTGTACACCCTGACGGGAGATGCCCTCTTGCTCTGCGATCTCTCCGAGAGAGAAATCTTGATTGTAGTACAGGTCAAAGTAGCTCTGTTGCTTCTCCGTCAGGAGTGTGCCGTAGAAATCAAAAAGCAATGTCATCTTAAATGCATCTTGTTTCAAACCATACACCCCTTACTACAATTGCTTGGCTATTGTACTACAGATCCTCTTGTTTGTCAAGAGAAAAAACTTGACAGAGAGTTATTTTTTCATATTTCTCTTGAAAAAGCCATAGAGTAAAGAGAGGTGATGGAAATGAAATTAGGATGGAAGCCACTGGTTCTCCTTTTGATCCTTGGGGTTTTGGCAGCTTGTGTGTTACGGCACAGAGGCAGAGAGCCTGAGCTGCTGGAAACCGCCTCCTGGGGTCTGAGCTTTCCCAAGGAAGGGATGCCCTCTGTGGGCAATGTGAGCAATGATAAGCTGAGAGAATACGGAGGGGTCTATCTGGGAAATACCGAAGAGAAGAGGATCTATCTGACCTTTGATGCAGGCTATGAAAACGGTGTGACGGAGAAAATTCTGGATACCCTGCAAAGCCATGAGGTGACGGGAGCATTTTTCCTTGTGGGAAATTATTTGGAGCAGAATCAACAGCTGGTCCGACGTATGGTAGAGCAGGGGCATACCGTAGGCAATCATACCTACCATCACTACGATATGTCCAAAATCAGCGACAAGGCAAATTTTCAAAAGGAACTAACAGCTTTGGAGGAGCTGTACAAGCAAGTTACCGGGAAGGAAATGGAGAAATATTACCGCCCACCTCAGGGCTGTTATTCTGAGGAAAATCTGAAAATGGCACAGGAAATGGGCTACCATACGGTATTCTGGAGTCTGGCCTATGTGGATTGGATCAACGACAAGCAACCGAGCAAGGAGCAAGCCTTCGCTAAGCTCCTTCCCCGTATCCACAACGGTGCGGTCGTTCTCCTCCACAGCACGTCTCAAACCAACGGGGAGATCTTAGACGAGCTTCTGACCCAATGGAAATCCCAAGGCTATAGCTTCGGCAACATAGAGGAGCTCTTCAAAACAGAACGATAAACCGCAATTTATCGCTCTGTCTACCGATGCCCACCGCACCCCTTGCTTTCCCACCGTCCATCGACACTCACCAAGCCCTTGGCTCTCCCGACCGGAGAGCTGGCGCGAAGCGCCTGAGAGGGCTCACTGCACCGATTCCACCTACAAACTACCCATAGAACCACTGCAGCAATTCCACCTACAAACTACCCATAGAACCACTGCAGCAATTCCTCTCATGAACTGCATTCTTATACAAACTGTCTGCACAATCCCTCTCCCCCTCCCTTCGGGAGGTACCTCTCCCGGAGGGAGAGGCAAGGGCTGTGAGCAAACTTAAAACCGAACGATAAACCGAAAATTGTGTGTTTTGGGCTTTGGGTAAGGAATAGAGAAAAGGGGCTGTTTCAGGGAAGTGCCTGAAACAGCCCTTGGAGCTTATTGGGGGAAATATGCGTTGGCGGCTTGGTTGTAGAGATACATGGCGGCGGCGACATCTTGGAGCTCACGATCATGGAGACCCTTGGCATTTTCGATAACGGAGGCACAGTAGGATAAGGGGGAATAGGAGACCTCGGCGCTTTCCGTTCCGTCATGGATGGTCAGGGTGAAGTATTCGTCTAAGTCTTTAGCGCCGATGTCGGGAATATCCGCAAAGTAGCGGTCGGAGCGGATGCCCAAGGGAAGGGTCTGCCCCTGATAGGTGACGGTGAAGCGATCCGTGACACTGCTATCCACATGGAAGAAAATGCGCAAAGTCGTTTCGGAGGTCAGGAGGAGGGAAGCCCCTGTGTAGCTTGCAAGGGTCGTTCCTTGCTTGGGATTGACAGGGAAGCCCTCAACGGTGACTTGGGTGTAGTCGGGAACAGCCTGTCCTGCATTGGCCAAGCGCTCTGTGTGGTACTGGAAGTGGATCTGGGAGGCTGCACCGTAGTTCAGCATTGCGCAGATCAGGTCACGGAGCTTTGAGGAAGTACTGCTTGTCAGGATGCGGTCTGCATAGGTTTTGACGGAATAGGTATAGGGCTCTGTTTGTCCACCGCTCCAGAAAAACCGACAAAGCACGGTGTCGGTCATTTCCTTAGCGGTAACGGCACAGGAGAAGGAATAGTAATATGCCCCCTGATACAGGGTGCGCTCGCCTTGGGTTGCGGGAACTTTGATTTGATCGCCGTTTTCCATAGTAAAGAGCATATAGGCATTCTCATCTGCGGCTACCTCATCGGATAGATCCATATAGTAGTTGATGGCAATATTGCCCTTTAGACTAAGGGTGCGGAAACAGAGAGCGGCCTCCTTGATGCGAGCGGTGCAAAGGTCGCAACGGTTGTCTGCAGGGGAGGTGTCGGTGTGACCCTTGGCAGATGTATAGTTATCCTCATAGGTATGGGAGCAACGGGAGCAGGTGTAGGTGGTGTGACCCTGTGCAGTACAGGTCGGTGGGGTGATATAGGTGGTATAGCTGTGGGGACTTCCGGCAAAGCTTGCATAGACGGTCAGATCATCAGTGATCCGTTCCAGATCGGCTGTCTCACCGGAAATGGTCTTCCACCCGACAAAGCTGTAGTGGTTTTGCGTATCATATGCTTTTACAGGAAGGCTACCTGTGAAGTATGCGGCACTTCCTCGGGAAACTTGCATGCTTTCCAGAAGCGATCCGTCTTCGTTGCGGAAGTCCACAGTGAAGAGTCCCTCAGGCATATTGCTCTTAGGGCCGATATAAATATAGTCTATGAGCACCTCGGCAGGGATGTCTACCTCCTTTGCGGTGAAGTTGTGGAAGCCCAAACAAATGCCGCCGATATTTCCTGCCTTGGAAAAGGTGCTTGTGGGGAAACCGGCAACAGAGGCATTGGCATCGATCTCCTCTTGGCTATACAGATCCATTGTAATCGTCGTGTACTGTCCGTCAGAGACGAAGCTGCTTCCCATATAATGGGCTTTGTCATAGGTTTTTACGAAACTGCTTCCATCGGATTTGTAATACCAGAGGCGGAGGAAGGGATCTGCGGAGCTGACAGCCTTCATATTGCTCATTTTCAGGCGGATCTGCAGAACTTGGGCATGTTGGGGATCGTATTTCAGAGGTGTGTTTCCACCGGCATAGGTTTCGACCAAGAGAGCGTTTCTACTGTTTGACCAATTGGTGGGGCTGAGCTTCATGGTGCCGTCTGTGGTATTGACCTCAAGGGGATGGGCTACGGTAGTGTTTGTTGTAGCATCGTAGAACGATGCCTTCCAGCGTCTTGCACCGTCAAAGTTGAAGCCACCGTACACAGACTCCTCCTGGTAGCGCTCCTGATCGGAGGGGAGATTGTCAAAGGAGAAGAATAGCTGCTCTGCCTTTTCCTCCTCTTTGACATGGACAGACACAGAGCCCAGATCCTGCACAGCTCCGTTGGCATTTTTGTAGCGTATGGACAGACTGTAATCTCCGATCCGTTGGGACTCGTAGGCAGGGGAGATATCCAGCCAATATGTACTCGGTTTTTGAATTCCATAAGCATCGTAAGGGATGAGACCCTCTGTGCCGAAGGAGACCATGCGGTAGCTTACCTGCAGATCCCCTGCGATCAGACTGATCAGATCAGCTTGGGAAATTCCCACAGTGACAGTGTAATCCTTGTGTCCTGTCCAGAATAGGTTCATTTGGGAGGGAGTCCCTTCGTAGGCATAGAGGCAGGTTTTGAGATAGTCTAATTTCGCATTGGTATCCGTTTTGCTCAGCTCCGTCACACCCCAGCCGTCATCGGTGGCTACAGAGGCATCTCGGTAGAGGGGATAGTAAGTTCCCTTGTAATGGCGGTAGATCAGGAAGCTGCCGTCCTTCAGGGCATCGATCCAAGTACCCGTAGCAAGACTCTCGAACTGTTGAGAGCCTGAGGCCCAGGTATCGTACATGCCTGTGGCGGTGAAGGTGTCGTTCTTGCCGAGGACCATTCCCGTGGGATAGTTGGGAGTACCCCAGTAATCGCCACTGCCTTTTTGAATGGGAGTTCCGCCGTAGTAGGTCTTCACTCCGTCTACGGCGGCGCTGGCGTGGGTCTGGAAGTTGGTGTAGCGGATAAGCCAGTTGACCGACTTCCGCTGAGAGGCGGCAAAATAGTAGCTGCCCTTATGGAACAGACCGGTATAATTACTGCCGACCTTTCCTGTACCGGCGTCATAGGCAAGGACTCGATCCAGCTTATGATCTGCGATAACATAGGCGCGGTCATCTGTGGTCAGGGCGCGGACCTTGCTGTAGCGGTAATACTCTTCTGAGGCGGCCGTAGGGACGGAGGTGTAGGGGTGCTCTTTTTCTACCGAATAGGTTTTGGAGCTCCAACCTAAGTAATCTGTGGGAGTAAAGGCCTCTCGGTAGAAGATGCCTGCACTTGCCTTGTAGCCTACGGTTTCTGTACCTGCCCAGAATAGCTGTCCGCAGTAGGCTTTCCAGGAAGCGTGGTTTGCATACACATTCAATCGCGCCCGTGCTGTTTCGACCTGATTGATGAAGGAGACGGTGGGAGCTACGGTTTTGACCAGATTCACATGATAGTCTGCTCCGTGGTGAGGAATTTGGAGAATGTCACTTTTCAGGGCGGAAGCAGGGTGCATGTCTAACAGAATGGCCTCCGCCTTCTGCAGATCACCCGTAAGCATCAGCTTTTTTCCGTCAAAGCTGACAGACAGAACGGTGGAGCTGTTATTCTCATTGGGATAATCGGTACAGGAGCTGTCATTCAGCAGGAGCTTGTTGCTGCTGTTGGGCTTATAGCGATCCTCTGTGGTATAGAGAACCTCAAACTGCACCCCTGCAATAGAGAAGGTATCACCGGTGTGGGGCTTATAGAATTTTGCTTCGGGGTAAAGCCTGCTGACAATACGGATATAAGAACGGGAGGAGTTGAGCACCTCAAAATTGTACATGATATTCTTGACAAGGAAGGAATCGTTATAGAGGGATATGAAACGGGGGAAGCCCTCATAATGATCTGCATGGCCGTGGCTGATGAACCAGGAGCTGATGATCATACGCTCTGTCTCGGGGACACCTGTGATCTGCCGACAGAAGCGATAGAGCTTTTCCGCATCCCGATCCCCCATGTGCTCCAAACCGCCGCCATCTACAATGAAGAGGCTGTTATCCGGCATTTTCAGGACAAACATTGAGCCTGCGCCGTTCCGCCGCTGGGAGGTGTTCGGGTTCTCTCCTGCGGCATAACAGTCATCGGGATAGCTCAGAGAGTACATATATACCTCTGTTTCGCCGTCTCCCGTGCCGCTGTAGGAGAAACGGCGGAGGGTATCCGGGTGGGTATCCACGATCAGGCGAGTCTGGTTGCTGTGTGGGGTATAGTAGGCATAAATCACATAGTCTTCCTCGGGGGAAAGATACCGCAGATAACGGTTCTTATCGCTTTTGGCATCGGCAACTCTGGAATATAAACGGGTATAGCCCTTGGCCAAAAGCCCCTTGCAATAGGTTAAGTATTCTGTAGCATTGGTGTTGCTGATGATCTGCATCTTGGATTCATAGGGCTCATCCTGCCAGGTCATGGCCTGTCCGCCATCATAGACCATCCAGGTAGAGGCGGTGCCTCCGGAGTAGGTCGGAATGGAAATGCTACTGACGGAGGGGGCGCGGAGAGGAGGTGTGTTTTCCGCCCTTTGCCCAAAGACAGGGGAGAGAAGACTCAGAAGCAAGAGAGGGAGAAGCAGAACTGTGAGAATTGTTTTGTGTTTCATAAAATGACCTCCTGAACATAAGAATGGGAAGCTCGGCTCTGTATCACATTTTATCATACTTATTGCAGCTTGACAAGCCCTTTTGGGGAGGGAGAAGTCGGTTCGCCCTTGACAGAACGGGGCTTTTGTGATAGAGTAGGAGTGAGCGAAAATGAGCGGATAGGGGCGGTTATTATGACATATGCAGAACGGGAAAAGCTGATTCTGGAGTATTTGGAGAAGAAGGAGATCCTCTCCCTGACCACAGCCTGTGAGCTGACGGGGGCTTCCGTTGCGACCATGCGGCGGGATTTTGACACCCTGCAGGAGAAGGCTCTTGCAGTGCGGAGTCATGGCAGTATCCGCTTGGCGCAGAAGCAGAGGAAGAGCTTCTTCGGAGGTACGGAAATCCTGGATGATACCGATTGGGAGAAGGATGCCATTGCCGCCGAGGCCGCCAAGTCTGTTATGCCGGGAGAGTCGATCTTTATCGGTACAGGGAAGACCTGCAATATGTTGGCGGCGCGTTTGGGCTCTGTGGAGCGCTTGACCGTGGTCACCACCAGCATCACTGCGGTACTGGAGCTGGTGGAGAAGCCCAATGTACATCTGACCCTTCTGGGTGGGGATGTCCACACAGGGAAGAACTTCATCGAGACGATGGACAGCAACATTAGCCAGACCCTGCGTAGCTTCTATTTTGACAAGGTATTCATTACTATGGACGGCATCGACCCGGAACGGGGCTATACCGTACAGGACAAGACCAGAATTCCCCTGTACACCCAGTTATCCCGTATGACCCGTCGTCTTTATATTCTGGTCGATAGCAAGAAGTTTGATCACAGGGCCTTTGCCACGGTATTCCCTCCGGACAAGACCTGTCGGATCATCACCACCAAAAAGCTTCCCCAGAAATATGCCTCCTACTATGGTCAGAGAGGGATCCCTTGCACTATGGTTGCAGTTGAATGAGCGAAAATGAGCGAACTATAACACAGCAGTGCCGATATTTTTTGTCGGTGCTGCTGTTTTATTTTCAAATACCTTACAATGTAAACAAGATACATCCAATGCTTTTGTGGATTATAACGAAATTCTTTTGAGTTTTTTTGTGGCTATTGACTTTTCCCTTGTTTTGTGGGATGATATGGGAGATGAAGTAGTACATTTTCGCAATGAGCGAAAATGAGCGAAATTATATGGAGATTTTGACTATGAAAAATCATGGAATTGTCGAATTATATCAGCCTCGGCACACCTTGATCGGCCGTGACGGCATCACCATGATCCCTCACTTCTTAGAGCGCCTCAGTGCAGACCGTGTTCTGGTGGTGACGGACAAGGGACTTATGAAAAGCGGCATTGCCGGTAAGGTCACCGCTGTTTTGGACGATGCCGGGATCAACTATGTGATCTATGACGGGGTAGAGCCCAATCCTGCGGTTCGGATCATTAACGAGGCCTTTTCCTTCTATCGGGAACAGCACTGCGGAGCGATCGTTGCTATCGGCGGCGGCAGTCCCATTGATGTGGCCAAGGCGGTCAGCATCCTCTCTGCCAACGGTGGCAGGATTCAGGATTACAACGGTGTCAACAAGTCCAAGAAGCACGGCGCACCTATCATTGCCGTCAACACCACCGCAGGCACCGGCTCCGAGTGTACCAGAGCTTATGTTGTCACCGATGAGGAAGCCAAGAGCAAGATGCTCATGGTGGATACCAACTGTCTTTCTCATCTGGCACTCAATGACCCCATGCTTATGGTAGGCATGCCTCCCTCTCTCACGGCGGCAACGGGCATCGATGCCCTGACCCATGCCATTGAGGCATATATTTGCAATACACACACTCCCTATACAGATGCTTTGGCCTTGGAATCCATCCGCCTGATCTCTGCATCTCTCCGTGAGGCTGTCAGGGACGGCTCTAATATGGACGCCCGTACAGATATGTGCTGGGCTGAGTATATGGCAGGTCTGGCCTTCTCCAATGCCGGTTTGGGTCTGGTTCACGGCATCGCCCATCAGCTTGGGGGCTATTACAACATACCCCACGGCCTTGCCAATGCCATCATGCTTCCCAGAGTGCTGGAATTTAACCGCCCCTACTGCATGGGCAGATTGGCAGAGGTAGCACAGGCTATGGATGAGAAGGTGGACAACCTCACCGTCGATGAGGCATCCAAATGTGCCATCGAAGCAGTTCGCCGCCTCATTAGGGATGTGAAGATCCCCTATCTCTGCGATACCAAGTTTGATATGAAGGATCTGGACATCATTGCGGAGAATGCGCTGAAGGATACCGCAACTGCCACCAACGCCGTTCGTCCTACCTTGGATGATGTGAAGATCATTATTACCAAAACCTATTACGAAGGCCTGCTCCTGAAGGAGATGGCTCAAAAGGAGAAGAACAATGGATAAAGCAACCGTACAGCGGCAGGTGCAGCTCTCTGTTGCAGAGTCTGTGTTCCGGAAGGAAGGCAAGCTCTTTGTTCCTGTCGCCGCTTCCGCAAGACATGTTCATCTTTGTCATGCCGATGTAGAAAAGCTGTTTGGCCCCGGCTATGAGCTGCAGAAGTTCAAGGATCTGGTTCAGCCCGGTCAGTATGCCTGCAAGGAGCAGGTCACTGTGGTTGGCCCTAAGGGGAAGCTTGAGAGAGTCCGCGTTCTCGGACCGGAACGGAAGGATACCCAAGTGGAGGTCGCTGTGACCGATACCTTCGCCTTGGGCATCAAAGCTCCCATCCGTATGTCCGGCAAGGTGGCAGGCACTCCCGGCTGTACTTTGGTAGGGCCTTACGGCTCGGCAGAGGTTTCTCAGGGTGTCATCGTTGCCGCAAGACATCTCCATGTGTCCAAGGCACAGGCCGCTATGTTTGGTCTCAAGGACGGACAGTCTGTCAGCCTCCGCTCTGGCGGTGAGCGCTCCGTGATCTTTGAGAATGTGATCGTTCGTGCAGGTGACGGCCACGATTTAGAGGTTCACTTGGATACCGACGAGGCCAATGCCGCCGCTATGGCAGGCAGTCCCATGATGGAGGTCATTCGTTAATTATACTATTTTTATTGTGTAAGAGGTTTAGTTATGAATCAGGAGCTTTTACACAAGTTCATAGAAGCCATTGTAGCCGAGGTGGTCAGACGGGTGGCAATTTTGGAGCGGCAGAAGCAGCATCCCGAGGATGTTCTGGTTCTCATTGCCGCACCTACCGCCTACCCGGAGGAGCTGAAGGCACTGCTGAGAGCCCAGTTTGGGGAGGGCTATACCCCTCTCTGCTTCCGAGAAAACTGTGAGCTGCCCCATGCTGTCTATGCAGAGGCTCTGTCTCAGGCACAGATCTTAGAGCAGGTGACCAAGGCTAAGACCGTGATCCTCATTGCGCCCCGTTTGGAGCAGCTACAGGAGATCGCAGAGGGGAACGACAGAGATTTCCTGTCCTATCTTATGATCCGCTCTGTGCTGTGGCGGAAGGATGTGCGCTTGTATCTGGATTTTGAGCCTCCCAGGTTCAAACGGAACACCTTCTTGGAGGGAGTCAGCTCTTCTCTGGATACCCTGAGAGAAATGGGTGTCACCGTCAGCCCCTATTATACCGGGGATGCGGCAAGGCAGATCGGGGAGAGCTTGGTTACCGAGGCAGATGTTCTCGCCGCCGCCGACAGAGCGGATAAGACCATCCGTTGCCGTGTGGGAGCTATCATTACTCCGGCGGCAAGAGACGCCTTGGCAGTCCATGATGTAATTGTTCAGTACGAAGGAGAAAAGCTATGAATTTAGGTAGAGTAAAGGGCACTGTCGTCAGCACTAACAAGGCCGAGAAGCTTCACGGCCTGAAGCTACTGATCGTTAAGCCCATTGATATTGAAACCTGGCAGGAAAAGGGCGGACTCATTGTAGCCATTGATGCAGTGGGCGCCGGAGAGGGAGAGGTCGTCATGTTAGTCGGCGGCAGCTCCTCCCGTCAGACTGCCGTCACGGAGAACAAGCCCGTGGATCAGACTATCGTCGCAATTATCGACTCCGTAGATGTGAACGGAAGCCGTATTTTTGAAAAATTTACTCAAGAAAGTTGAGGTTAGCGTATGGCATTAACAAAAGAACAAATCCGACAAATCGCCGAGCAGACTCGCAGCAGTATCATGGGCGGTACTTGCTGTGCCCCTGCGGCAAACGGGCAGTGCCTGTTTGATGATGTCCATGACGCCATCGACACTGCCATCCGTGCCCAGCAGAAGCTGATGGACATGAGTCTGGAGGAGAGAGGCAAGCTGATCGAGGCTATGCGTCAGACCGCCAGAGAGCATGCCGAGGAGCTGTCTATTCTGGCTCATGAGGAGACCGGCTACGGCAAGGTCCACCACAAGATCGCCAAGAACCTGCTGGCTGCCAACAAGACCCCCGGTATCGAGGATCTCCATCCCACCGCATTCAGCGGAGATGACGGACTGACCATTGTGGAGACCGCTCCCTACGGTGTCATCGGTGCCATCACCCCTTCCACCAACCCCACCGCAACGGTCATTAACAACTCCATCAGCATGATCGCCGCAGGCAACGCTGTTGTCTACAATCCCCACCCTGCCGCAAAGCGTGCTTCCCAGAGAGCTATGGAGCTTCTGAACAACGCCATCATCGCCGCAGGCGGCCCCAACGGCCTGATCACTGCTCCCAAGGAGCCCACCATGGACACCTCCAAGGTCATCATGACCCACAAGGCCATCAAGATGCTGGCGGTTACCGGCGGTGAGGCTGTTGTTGAGGTTGCTATGAAGTCCGGCAAGAAGTGCGTTGCCGCAGGCCCCGGCAATCCCCCTGTTATCGTTGATGAGACCGCTGACATTCCTCAGACTGCCAAGCACATTGTAGACGGCGCAAGCTTTGACAACAATGTTCTCTGCGTAGCCGAGAAGGAAGTCTTCATGGTCAATTCCATTGCCGATGCCCTCATGAACACCATGCAGCAGCACGGTGCCTTCCGTGTCTATGGTGAGGATATCGACAAGATCGTCCGTACCGTCCTGGTACAGAAGGACGGCAAGTATGTCATCAACCGCAAGTTCGTCGGTCACGATGCTACCTACATCCTCCGTGAGAGCGGCGTTGCCTTTACCGGCGAGCCCGTTCTGATCATCGCAGACGTAGACCGTTACCATCCCTTCGTAGAGGTGGAAATGCTCATGCCCGTTCTCGGCATGGTTCGTGTGGCCAATTTTGAGGAGGCTCTCTCCGAGGCCTTCCGTGCAGAGCATGGCTGCCAGCACTCCGCAATGATCCACTCTACCAATGTTCACAATATGTCCCGTGCGGCTCGCCGCATGAATACCACCATCTTTGTCAAGAACGCTCCTTCCTACTCCGGTCTGGGCTTCGGCGGTGAGGGCTATACCACCCTGACCATTGCCACTCCCACCGGCGAGGGTCTGACCAGCGCCAAGTCCTTCACCAGAGCAAGACGCTGTGTCCTCAAGGGCGACTTCCGCATTATTTAAGCCTATGGAACTGACAAAGATCGTCTGTGACGCCGGTATCCTCGGCGCAGGCGGCGCAGGCTTCCCCACTCATGTAAAGATCAATTGCAAGGCAGAATACGTCCTTGCAAACGGAGCCGAGTGTGAGCCCCTTCTTCGGGTAGACCAGCAGGTCATGCAGGTCTATGCCGCAGATGTGGTCAAGGGCATACGGGCGGTGAAGGAATTCACCGGTGCCAAGTATGCCGTTATCTGCCTCAAGGAGCATTACCACGATGCGGTCCATGCCCTCAAGGCAGAAATCAAGGATGCAGAGGATGTACGCATCCACCTGTTAGACGGCTATTACCCCGCAGGTGACGAACAGCAGATCGTCTATGATGTAACCGGCCGTGTGGTTCCCACCGGGGGACTGCCTCTGGATGTGGGCTGTGTGGTCTGCAACGTCAGCACCCTTGTGAATATCGCAAATGCTATGGAAGGCAAGAAGGTCATTGAGAAGCACGTGACCGTAGGCGGCGCTGTGAAGAATCCTGTCACTGTCCGTGTCCCCGTTGGCATTTCTCTGAAGGAAGTTCTGGAAGCCGCCGGTGGCACCACCGAGGATTGCGACTACATCATCGGCGGCCCTTGTATGGGACGTGTGGTGGATACTCTGGATATTCCCGTGACCAAGACCACGGGGGGGCTCTTGGCGATCCCCAAGGGACATCCTCTCTTTGATTCCAAATCCACTACCATCAACCTTAAGAAGATGATGGCTGTGTGTTGCCAGTGCTCCATGTGTACCCAGATGTGTCCCAGAAATGCCCTTGGCCTCAACGTCCAGCCCCACAAGGCCATGCGCTCTCTTGCCAACGGTGCGGATCTTCTGGGTGACATCAACGGCCTCTTCTCCTGCTGTAATTGCGGTCTGTGTACCTACTATGCCTGCAACTTCGGTCTCAAGCCCTCTCAGGTCATGCAGGTGCTCAAATCTGCCGTTGCCTCTAAGGGAACTCGGGCTCGCAAGGAGGTCTACACCACCGTAGACGGCGGTCTGGAGAATAAGAAGGTTCCCGTATCCCGTTTAATTGCCCGTATGGGTCTCAAGAAATATGACGTGCCTGCCCCTCTGGTAGATAAGGCACTGACCACCGACTGTGTCCGTATTGCCCTTCGCATGGGTGTCGGCGCTCCCTCTGTTCCCAAGGTTCAGGTAGGGGATAAGGTTCGCAAGAACCAGCTCGTTGCCGACATTGCAGAGGGGAAATTGGGTGTCAAGATGCATGCCAGCATTTCCGGCACCGTAACGGATATCAGCAACGACTATATTGAAATCAGGAGGACGAGTAAATGAACGCACTTGGCATGATCGAAACCAACAGCATTCCCGTAGGAATCAACGCAGGGGATGCCATGCTGAAGGCAGCAACCGTAGAGCTCATTACCGCACAGCCTGTCTGTGCAGGTAAATTCATCGTCCTCGTTACCGGCGATGTTGCCGCTGTGAAGGAAAGCGTAGAGGCAGGCTGTGAAGTTGCCGGACAGAGACTGGTAGACAGCGTAGTGATCTCCTCTGTCCACCCTCAGGTCCCCAGAGCGATCAATGCCTGCAATGATATCGGACAGGTCACCTCTGTGGGTGTCATGGAGGCCTTCAGCCTCTGTGCCGCAGTTGTGGTAGCCGATGCGGCGGTCAAGGCCGCGGCTGTGGATCTCATCGACATCCGCTTGGGCAGAGGTCTGGGTGGCAAATCCTTCATTACCCTCACAGGTGAGGTTGCCGCCGTTCGTGCCGCAGTGGCAGCGGGCGAGGCTCTTCCCGAGGCAAAGGGAATGCTCTCCGAGAGCGTGGTCATTCCCTCTCCCCATCCCGATATCGTCAATTCCCTGTATTAAGAATAAAAATTTAAATAATAATCTATTTTGGAGGAACTACAAATGAAAGAAGCATTAGGCATGATCGAAACCCGTGGCCTCATTGGTGCCATCGAAGCAGCAGACGCAATGGTCAAGGCTGCAAACGTCCGTCTCATTGGCAAGCAGCAGATCGGCTCCGGCCTGGTCACCGTCATGGTTCGTGGCGATGTGGGCGCTGTCAAGGCCGCTGTTGACGCAGGCGCAACTGCCGCAAAGCGTGTTGGCGAGCTCTACGGCTGCCACGTTATCCCCT
>JAFOZC010000068.1 GCA_017391305.1 Oscillospiraceae bacterium
GTGCGAAACGGTCAGTTCGGTCTTTCCAACACCAACAAGTTAGTGCGCTTCTACGAAGGTGCCACAGGTCTGAAGACCGGCTACACCTCCGCCGCGGGACACTGCCTTGCCGCCAGTGCCAAACGCGATGGCATGGAGCTCATTGCCGTGGTGCTCCACTGCCGTTCCTCCGCAGAGCGCTTCGAGTCTGCCAAAGCCCTCCTCAATTACGGCTTTGCCAACTATGCTCTGGTCAGCACCGACCCTGACACACCCCTGCCCCTGCTCCCTGTTTCCCTCGGCACAGAGCCCTACCTGCACCCGGAACTGCGGCAGACCTCCCCCATTCTGGTTCAGAAGGGCGAGCTTGCCTCTGTCCAAAAGCATGTAGACCTACCCCCCGGTCTCTGTGCGCCTATTGCCCAAGGTCAGCAAATCGGCACTCTAAGCATTACTGCCGCAGGCAAGGCCTTGGCACAAATTCCTATCGTCGCAAGCTCCTCCATAGACCGCCTGAGCCTTTGGCAGCTCACCATCCGCATTCTCCGCCGCATGTCCATGGCAGAGCCGATGTCGTAATCTCGTATATCGGTGAAAAAAGCTGTTGCAAGATAGCCTTTTTTTTGCTATGATATATAGTAGAATTGTATGCATTTAAAGGAGCGTATTACAAATGGAAAAATTAATCGAAAAGCTGTCTCTTGTTATGGAGGAGGCCTTTGCCGCCGCCGGCTATCCCGCTGACTTTGCCAAGGTAGGTGTCTCCAACCGTCCCGACCTGTGCGAATTCCAGTGTAACGGTGCCATGCCCACTGCCAAGGCCGCTCGGAAAGCCCCCATTATGATCGCAAACGAGGTTGCAGAAAAGCTGAAGGAGAAGGATATTTTCTCCTCTGTTGAGGCTGTCAATCCCGGCTTCATCAACCTGCGGGTCTCCCCTGCCTATTTAGCCGCTCATGTGGATGAGATGCGCCGTACAGAGCGTCTGGGGGTCACCGGCGAGATCAAGGGTCGCAGTGTGGTCGTGGACTACGGTGGGCCCAATGTTGCCAAGCCTCTCCACATCGGTCACCTCCGTTCCGCCATCATCGGTGAAAGTGTCAAGCGGATCTACCGTTACTTCGGTGATACTGTCGTTGGCGATATCCACATGGGGGACTGGGGTCTGCAGATGGGTCTCATTATTGCCGAGCTGAAGGTTCGTCAGCCGGATCTGCCCTATTTTGACGACAGCTTCACCGGAGAATACCCCACGGAAGCTCCCTTTACCATTTCCGAGTTAGAGGAGATCTATCCCTTTGCTTCTCAGAAGAGCAAGGTCGACCCGGACTTTGCCAAGGAAGCTCATGAGGCAACCTACCTCCTCCAGACCCGTAAGCCCGGCTACTATGCCCTGTGGAAGCATATTATGGCGGTATCCGTGGCTGACCTGAAGCGGAACTATAACAACCTGAATGTAGATTTCGATGTATGGATGGGCGAGGCTGATGCAGAGCCCTACATTCCCCCCATGCTGGAGAAGCTGGAAGCTCAGGGCATCCTCACCGACAGTGACGGCGCCAAGGTCATTATCGTAGAGGAGGAAGGCGACAAGAAGGAGATCCCTCCCTGCATCCTGGTCAAGTCCGACGGAGCTACCCTGTACGCCACCACCGATTTGGCTACCATTGTCCAGCGTATGGAGGACTTCAAGCCCGACAAGCTCTTCTATCTCACCGACAAGCGGCAGAATCTCCACTTTGAGCAGGTTTTCCGTGCCGCACGGAAGAGTGGCATCGTATCGGACAATGTGGAGCTGGAGCACGTAGGCTTCGGCACCATGAACGGCAAGGACGGCAAGCCCTTCAAGACCCGTGACGGCGGTGTCATGCGTCTGGAAACTCTGATCGCCGACATCACCCGTTATGTAGAAGACAAGATCATCGAGAACCAGATCGTAGATGCCTCCGAGGCCCATGCCACTGCCAAGATCATTGCCGTTGCCGCCCTCAAGTACGGCGACCTGTCCAATCTGGCAACCAAGGATTATATCTTCGACATGGAGCGCTTTGCCGCCTTTGAAGGCAACACCGGTCCCTACCTGCTCTACACCATCGTCCGTATCAAGTCTATTTTGGCACGTTGCGGTCTGCCCGAGGATCTCACCATTGGGGAAGCAGATACTCAGGTAGAGAAGAACCTGCAGCTTGCCCTGACCCAGATGCCGGAACAGCTTTCCCTGGCCTATCGGGATTCCGCACCCAATGTGATCTGTGCCTATGCTTATGATCTGGCAGGTGCTCTCAACAAGTTCTACCACGATACCCGTATCCTCACCGAGCCCGATGCAGAAAAACAGCGCCGCTACATTGCTCTCGTAGCTCTGGCAAAGCGTGCTCTGGAGGAGTGTATCGACCTCTTGGGCTTTGAAGCCCCGGAAAAGATGTAAGGGAAGCCTCCCTTCCCCCCTGCTTCTTTGGGCTCTTTTCCTCTGCACTTCCTCTGATCCATCACTTCCGTATATTCGGGATCCTGTTTTCTGCATTGTGAACAGGCCGTGCCAAGATATTTTTCGAGGGCTGTCTCATTAAAAATGAGACAGCCCCATCACATATAATCATGCAGATCCGTTTCCGCGCAAAAAACAAAAAAACGAATCAACGCCGTAGCAATTATACCACCAAAACGGAAAAAAGCAAGCATTGTACAGTAAAATAACAGTATTTATCTCGTGCCGCCCCACAAGATTCCCTAAACTGCCCACAAGAGGCTCCCTCTAAGGAGGGAGCCTCTTGCGCAAGCTATGTGAAATGAGATCGAGACGAAGGGATCATTCGTAGAGCCGCACAGGGCGAGCTGTCAGGCGGCAGAGTATCTCGTTCTTGTTGGTGGCGGCGAATGCGGCGGCATCCGCTACGGTCATGGCGGAATTGCTGCCGTTGCCGTAGACGGTGACGAGGTCACCCTCTGCGACATTAGGAACATCTGTTACATCCGCCACACATTGATCCATACACATGATGCCGATGAGGGGGCATCTGTGACCTCGGATCAGGACATAGCCACTGCCCCCCAGGGCTCTGGGAACGCCGTCTGCATAACCGAAGGGCAGAGTAGCAATGAGGCTTTCCCGTTCCGCTACCCAAGCCAGATCGTAGCCGACCCCATCCCCTGCTTGCAGCTTCCGCAGACGGGCAATACGGGTCTGTAGCTCCATCACAGGCTGTACGGAGAAGCTCCTATCCTCATAGCCCACCATTCCGTAAAGGAGAGCGCCGGGGCGAACCATATCCAGACGGAAATCGGGATAGTCCACAGCGCTGATGCTGTCGGCAATGTGGCGGTAGCGGAA
>JAFOZC010000008.1 GCA_017391305.1 Oscillospiraceae bacterium
CAAAAAAGGAACGGTCATTCGTTCCTTTTTGAATATACGGTGCCGTGGCCAAGCGGTAAGGCAAAGGTCTGCAAAACCTTCATTCCCCAGTTCAAATCTGGGCGGCACCTCCAGAAAAAAAGACTTCGCTTTGCGAAGTCTTTTTTTCAATGAAATAAATCCTTTCGGATTTGTGAAATGCCCTTCGGGCGTGAAATATTGCTTCGCAATGTGAAATGCCTGCGGGCGTGGGTGGATTTATTTCACTTCGCTTTGTGCGTCAGCACAAAACTTCACTATGGCGAAAGCCATAACTTCACATCAGCGACCGCTGATTCTTCACAAAAATCAAGTTTTCTTCTCGGTTTCCATTGTCGATTTCACTTTTCACCTTTTCACGACGATTCCTGTCGATTTTTGGGAAGGAATAGGAAAAGGCGCTGATGGCAGGAGAAAAGACCCGTTGAAACAAATTTGAGTTTTTAGAGGATATGGAAATTGTGAGATGAGCAAGCTCCCTGTAGCAGATTTATTCTGTTTCGGGGAGCTTTTTTGGTAAAGTGCAGAGGTTTGCCTAACACTTTCTCGGAAAGTATTGACAGATACAGATCTACCATACGGATGTACGACAGCATGGCAGTGGTAATTTAGGCGGTGGCAACACCGGCAGAGTCCTTGGGAAAAAGGCAGGTCCTGCGGTTATGACCTTAGATCTTCTCAAGGTGACCCTTGTGGTATTCTTGGCAAGTCTGCTGTCCGACCATCCTTGGGCGCTGAGTCTCGGCGGCCTCAGTGCCGCAATAGGTCACTGCTACCCTCTCTTTAGCCCCATAAATCGGAATTGGAAGGAAAATGGGGGTACAGAGGGTGATAATTTGGCGGTTGTGTTTTGTAAGACGGCAATTCAACCGGCGGTTGAGGGGTTTGGGGGCAGAAAAGGGGAAAAATCGGGCTGATTAAATGGATGGTTGCTTGCCATGTGGTCGAATCTGTGTTATACTTGCCTCATGAAAAGGAGGGAGTTACATGAGTAACCGAACATTAGGAGAACGCATTAAGGCCCATCGCACTGCCTTGGGCATGTCTCAGGAGAAGCTGGCCCAGAGTCTGGGTGTCACAGCTCAGGCGGTGAGCAAGTGGGAGCATGACCAGTCCTGCCCGGACATTTCGATCCTGCCGATTCTGGCTGACCGCTTCGGCATCACGCTGGATGAGCTGCTGGGAAGAACGGAAAGCAAAGAAATCTGCCGGCCTGCTACGGAAGAGAAGAAAAAGACAGCCGCCAACTGGACATGGAATTGGTCAGCGGGACGGAGCGGCATGATATTCGCACTATACATCATTCTTCTGGGAGCGCTCATGGGGGTGAATAATTTCTTTGACCTTGGGCTTTCCTGGTGGGATCATATTTGGACCTTGGGTCTGGCCTTTATGGGCATTTTCAGTCTGCGGACCGGCTCTGTGATCTTTGGTGTTGTTATGGCACTGGGTGGTACGGGGCTGCTGCTGTCCAAATACGGGCTGTTCTCCATACAACTGTCCTGGAATGTGGTTCTTCCCGCACTGGTGTTCCTCTGGGGGCTCAGCCTGCTGGTGGAGATCTTCATCAAGAAGAAGTCCCTCGTGGATATTCGGGTAGCACCGGGGAAGCATGTGATAGAGGAACGGGAGTTCTCCTGCGTAGACGGTTGGGTGAACTGCGATTTCAGCAAGGGACAGTACAGAGAGGCTGTCTGCACAGAGCTTCTGCGAGGAGGAGAGATCAACACAAGCTTCGGTAGCTTTACTCTGGATTTCTCCGCCTGTGCCGCCGCCGCAGGGGATTGCAGCCTTGAGATAGACAACAACTTCGGAACGCTGACCCTGCTGTTCCCCAAGCATCTGCAGGTACGGATAGATGAAACAGATTCCGATTTCTCCGCTGAGAGGATCGAGGGAGAGCCGGCAGAGCTGATTCGGGGTACTGTGATCCTCCGTGTAGACAACAGCTTTGGCACGCTGAACATTCGATATATTGATTAAATCCTATCTGCCGACCGGGCCGCAGAAGCGACTTGGTCGGCAGATATTCCGTAAGAAAAATTGCCAACGAAGGGGCGCAAGGGCGACTTCGTTGGCAATTTTTTATGTTTAAGGATCGATCTCCACGTGGATATTGCCACTGGCGGTGGTGAGTCTGCAGGGGTTGCCGTCGGTATTCGGCACATTGACTCTGCCGGAACCGGTCTCGGTAATAAAGCGCATGGGATTGCACACAGAGCCCTCAATGTTACCGGAGGCGGTTTCCAGCTCGAAGCTGCCTGCATCACAGCGGTAGAGGCTGATCTTACCGCTTGCGGTTTCCCCGTGGATCTCTCTGTCGGCCAGAACCTCCTCCAGTGTCAGGTCACCGCTGGCACTCTCTGCCGTCAGCTCCTTGCAGTGCAGTTTACTGAGGCACATATCCCCGGAGGCATTATCCACCTCGATCTCGCCGTAGCTTTCACCGTCGATCAGCACCTTGCCGGAGGCGGTCTCCACGGACAGCTCCTCTGTAAAGGAGGCAGAACAGGTGACGTCGCCGGAAGCAGTCTCCAGCTCGCCCTCTCGGAAGGAGAAGGCCTTATCTACGGTGATATTGCCGGAGGCGCTTTCCAAAGTCAGGCTATAGTTCTCGGTAAGCTCAGCAGGCACGTAGACCGTGACCTCGGTGTGCTCTCCGCCAAGGGCGAGAATGTTCATCAGCTCCGTCCGTGAAGGCTCTTCTACCACAAGGCTACCCTTAGCCACATAGACCATGTGGGGATATTTCTCCCGTTCCTTGCAGACAACGCTGACACTTCCGTCGGAAGAGGGGAGAATGGAAACATGACACTCCGAACACTCAACAGAAATATGGGTGAAGTTTTCGGTGATACTATGGGTTTTGCTGACCAAAGTCCCGGCACTTTCTGTGCTGCAGCCTGTAAGGCTGAGGAGCAGGGAGGAAAGAAGCAGGAATATGAGCAAAGAAGTACGTAGCTTAGAAGCATTCATAGTTGGATAAACCTCCTTAAATCAATTTTGTAAAACTTAGGATCTCGGATCCTTACCCATAATGTACCACAGTTTGTTTCCCCTGTCAAGGGAAAAGGAAAATACGACAGGCGCTCCAAAGTGTAAGTCTAAAACTTCGGTTTGTGAGGCAGCTTGAAGTTTCCACACAGCCCTTGCCTCTCCCGACCGGAGAGGTACCTCCCGAAGGGAGGGGGAGAGGGATGTGCAGACAGTTCGTGCAGGAATGCAGTTTCGTATAAGGAATCGGTGC